>DATGFI010000088.1:0-6187 GCA_035309205.1 Planctomycetota bacterium
TCAGGTCCGGCGAGCGCCTTCAGGATCGCGCAGAGCCGGCCGTAGAGGGGCCGGATCATCTGTTCGACGATGCGGTCCAGGGCGGCGGTCGGCTCGATCATCTCCCGGGCCATCATCTTCCCGTGCACCGCCTGATGGCCCTTGTCGAGGATGCGCAGCAGGAAGGCGCGGACGAAGGCGTGGAGCTGCTCCTCGGGGCTGGCATCCGGATGGAGTCCGCCGAGCGGGGGGTGCTTGGCGAGAGCCGCCCCGGCGTAGTGCTCCAGAACGGCGGCGTAAAGACCTTCCTTGTCGCCGAAATGGTAGTTGACGGCTGCGAGGTTGGCGCCGGCGCGGGTGACGATGTCGCGAACGGTGGCGGACCGGAATCCCGACTCGGAGAACACGACGCCGCCGGCTTCGAGAAGGCGCTCGCGGGTGTCGGTCGCCGAGTCCACGATCCGGGCCATCGCCCCTCCGCTGTGAAACTACTGTTTCAAACGTTCGTATTAAACACTTATTTCACGTCAATGCAAGCAGAATCACGATTCTTTTTCCTTGCCGGGGCGCCGGAGCTCGTCAGGAGAAGAACTGGCCGGGCTTGGGCTGGTACCCGTTGATGAACTCCGCCGCCGTCATCCGGCGCTTGTTCTCGGGCTGCAGCTCGAGAACCATGACGTCGCCGTCCGCGCAGGCGACCTTGAACCAGTCCTTGTCCACCACGAGAATCGCTCCGGGCCGGTGGTCGGGCTTCGCCGGGTAGCGCGTCCCCTTTACCTTGTGGATGACCACCCGCTGCTTGCCGCCCAGGAACGTGAAGGCGCAGGGATAGGGGATCAGCGCCCGTACGAAGTTGTGGATCTTCGCCGCGGGCTTCCGCCAGTCGATCCGGCCGTCGTTCTTCTCGAACTTCTTCGCGTAGGTGGCCTCCCGCTCGTCCTGCGGTACTTCGATGTGCTTGCGCTCCTGGATCTTCGTGATCACATCCACGAGCAGATCTGCCCCGGTCTGCGACAGCTGGTCTTCCAGCTCGGGGGTCGTCGCCTCCGGCGGCACCGGAACCCGCGTGATCCCGAGGATCGGGCCGGCGTCCATCTTTTCCACGACTTTCACGATGCAAACGCCCGTATAGGCGTCGCCGTTCAGGAGCGCCCGCGCCACGGGCTCCGGTCCGCGGTGCTTCGGCAGGAGCGAGGGGTGGATGTTCAGGCAGTAGTAGCGCGGCATGGTCAGGATCTCGTTCCCGAGCTTCTGGCCATAGGCGACCACGACGATGATGTCCGGCGAGAGCGCCCTCAGCTCCCTCAGGAACTCGTACTCGTTGCAGTTCTCCGGCTGGAAGAGGTGCAGGCCCTTTGCCGTCGCGACCTCCTTCACCGGGCTCTGATGCAGCTCCTGGCCCCGGCCCGCGGGCCGGTCGGGCTGAGTCACCACCGCCATCACGCGGTGCTCCGACGCGAGCAGCTTCTCGATCGCAGGAACCGCGAATCCGGACGTGCCGAAGAAGACGATGTTCATATGACGTTGGTCTCGAGATTGGGAGAGCCTTCCTTGAACCGGGACAGGCGGAGCGCCGAAAGATCCATCGTCGAACGGCCGGTCTCGAGGAGCTCCGCCACCAGCATCCCCGTCGCGGGCGCGTGCATCACGCCGTGACCGCTGAAGCCGCAGGCCAGCCACCAGCCCGGCTCGCCGGCAGCGCCGATCAGCGGATGGTTGTCCGGGGTCACCTCGTAGAGCCCTCCCCAGCCCGTCCGGATCCTCGCGTTCTCCAGGGCCGGCACCCGCGCCATCGCCAGCTCCGCCACTTTCTCCAGGAATCCATAGTCCGCATTTTCGTTGAAGCCCGGCGGCTCCTCCTTGTCCGCCTTCCCGATCAGCAGTCCGCCGGACTCGCTGTGAAGGTAGACGCCCGTCGTGTAATCAATCGTCATCGGGACCGGATGCGGAAACTCCGGCATGGGCTCCGTCACGAAACACTGGCGACGCACGGGGGTCACCGGGATCTCCATTCCGAGCAGCCCGCCGAGCTTGCCTGAATACGCCCCCGCCGCGATGACCACGTGTTCCCCCGTGTACGTTCCCATCCGCGTCCGCACCGTGCGGCCTTCCCGGCCGATGACCTCCTCGCCGAAGAAGAACCGGACCCCCAGCTCCCGCGCCCGCTTCTCGTATCCGGCCACGAAATCCGCGGGCGAGGCGTAGCCGTCGCGGCCGTGAAAGACGCCGCCCACCAGGTCGTCGCTCCGGACGTAGGGGGCCTTCCTCGCGACCCCCGCCCGGTCCAAGAGCTCGACGTGTAGACCCATCCGGCGTTGCAGCGACGCGTTTGCCTCGAAGAGCGTCATCTGCTCCCGCGTCGCCGCCATCCACAGGTAGCCCGCCTGCGTAAACGGCGCCGAAACTCCCATCTCCTTCTCGAAATTCTCGAAGCGCTCGATCGACAGGCGCGAGAGCTCGACGTTCACCGGGCTCGAGAACTGCACCCGGATTCCGCCCGCCGCCTTCGCCGTCGACCCCTGTCCCGCCGCGGCCTCTTTCTCCAGCACGGCAACGTCCGTCCGGCCTCTCCGGGCGAGATGCCACGCGATCGAGGTGCCGATGATCCCCGCGCCGATGATCACCACGCCGAACCGCTGGTCCGCCATGCGAGTGTGGCTATTCTACGTTGCCCAATGGTCCTTTCAACGTTATCATGGCCGACCGATGGCGAAGAAGACCGTCACCAGCGACCAGGCTCCCAAGGCCATCGGACCCTATTCGCAGGCCGTCGACGCCGGTGACTTCGTCTTCCTTTCGGGCCAGATTCCCCTGGATCCGACGACCGGCCAATTCGTCGGTGCGGGCGACATCCAGGCACAGACCGAGCGCGTGATCCTGAACCTAAAAGGCGTCCTTCAGGCCGTCGGGCTCGGCCTCGCCCACGTCGTCCGAACCACCGTCTACATGATCGACCTGGCGGAATTCCCGAAGATGAACGAGATCTATGCCCGGCACTTCCCCGCCGACCCCCCCGCCCGTTCCACGGTCCAGGTCACGTCGCTCCCCCGCGGGGCCCGAGTCGAGATCGACGCCATCGCCAAGCGCTAGATTTCCTACCCCGGAGTAGGATTCTTCTCCGGCCGACTACAGTTCCGTACCGAATGAACCTGGCCATTCCCGGGAAACGATGTTGGCACGGGCTTTGCTTCTGTGCCCAAGGAATTTCAGGAGCTGCCATGAAGTCGATGGGGTCGGGTTCCGACACGGTGAGGATGGAGGTCCGGTTTCCCAATGCCGGGATGGCGGGCTCCTGCCTCGAGGCGCTTTCGAAGATCCCCGGCGTCCTCCTGAACATCCTGCGCGGCCGGGTCACGGCGCGCGGGGCGGTCTACGAGCTGGAACTGAGCGGCCAGGACGCCGGGGTGCGTCGGGCCGTCTGGAGTCTCCGGGCCGGGACTTACTGCCCGTAGCCCCTGGAGAGAGTGGGTTTCCCCTACCGAGGAGACATGATGGCGAAGAAGTTGAAGACCCCTGCGGCCCCGGTTTCCAATCTCAGAAAGGTACCGCTCAAGGTCAAGGCAGACGGGGCCAAAGTGGTCGTTCTGACCGGCGATTTCACCCAATGGGCCAAGGATCGAGTCCGGCTCACCCCGACCGTGGGCGGCGAATGGATCACGGTTCTGGAGCTCGCTCCCGGGGACTATCAGTATCGCCTGATCGTGGACGGCGAGTGGCGAGACCATCCGGAGGCGCCCAAGATCGGCAATCCTTTCGGCACGCAGAACTGCGTCCTGACTGTTGCCTAGGTCCCGGGCCGCCTTCACCGCCGTTGCAATCCCGGGCCCCGTATGTTAAGAGAAAGAGGCTCCCGGGAGCGGCTTTCCCTTTGCTCCTGATCCCGCGGATAGGACGTATCCCCGGAATCATCGGCAAACCCCGTCTCCCGAGCGCGGCTGGGATCTTTTGACGGGGACTTCATGGACGCTGTCCGGCCAAACGAGGAAGAAATCCTCGCTCATCTTGAGGCCAAGCTTCAGTACCGCTTCAAGAACGAGAAACTCGCGGTCCAGGCCCTGACCCATTCGTCCGCCAAGGACAAGGACTTCCCGTGCAACGAGCGGTTGGAATTCCTGGGCGACGCGATCCTCGGCCACGTGATCAGCGAGCATCTCTTCCACCACTTTCCCGGCTACGAGGAGGGCGACCTGTCGACGATGAAATCGATCATCGTTTCGGCCAAGACGCTGTCCGAGCAGGCGCGGGAGCTGGAGCTGGACCGGATCATCATCCTGGGCCGCGGCCTGACCGAGAAGCGGCAGCTGCCCAAGTCCATCCTCTGCAATGCGTTCGAAGCGGTGGTCGCCGCGCTCTACCTGGATGGCGGCATGGACACCGTCCGGACCTTCATCCTCGGAAACCTGAAGATGAAGGTGGACGAGATCCTCAAGGACGAACACGAGAAGAACTATAAATCGCTGCTGCAGGACTACGCCCAGCGGCGCGTGAACGCGATTCCGGTCTACCGCGTCATGAAGGAGGTCGGCCCCGACCACAAGAAGATGTTCCAAGTCGTGGTCGAACTCAGCTCCACCCAGTACGGACCCGCGTGGGGGGCCAACAAGAAGGAAGCCGAGCAGCGCGCCGCCAAGCTCGCGCTGGAGCAGCTCGGGCTGCTGACGGTCGAAGCGAACGCCGAGTAGGAGTCTGTCGGCGTCCGCTTCATGCTTGGTTCTCCGGCCCTCGAACGCCTGAACATGGCGCTGGCCCAGGGGCGACCCGCCCGGGCCGGCGGCGTGTGGGGGTCCTCGTATGCCCTGATCACGGCCCAGGCCGTACCGCGGCCCCTCCTGCTGATCCTTCCGACCCCGATCGCCGCGGAAGAAGCCATCGAGGACCTCCGCTGCTTCGGGGCGACTCCCGTTCTCTTCGAGAATCTCAAGCAGGCCGGACGCTTCCAGGACGGCCAGATCGACGTGCTGGCCGCCGATCTCGCCTCCGCGCTCGGCGAACTTCCTTCCCCGATCGTGCTGCGCAGCGGACGGCTCTCGTTCGCCCCGGGTGCGAAGGTCGATCCGATCGGACTTTCGCGAAGCCTGGTCGACAGCGGCTACGAGCGGACGGCCTCCGTCGAGCGCCCCGGCGAGTTCGCAGTCCGCGGCGGCATCCTGGACCTCTTCCCCTTCACGTGCGATCTCCCGATCCGGATCGAATGGTCCGGCGACGCGATCGAGTCGCTGAGGACCTTCGACCCCTCCTCCCAGGGCTCGCTGGGCGCCGTCGCGCGCCTGGACTTCAGCCTCGTTCCCCAGGACGCACCGAAAACCGCCACCCTCTTCGACTTCCTTCCGGCCCGGGCGTCGGTGGTCCTGAGGGAGCCTTCGGAGATGAACTTCCGGAACGCCCGCTGGGAGACGGCCTACG
Organism: Planctomycetota bacterium; assembly: GCA_035309205.1. Taxonomy (GTDB): domain Bacteria; phylum Planctomycetota; class MHYJ01; order MHYJ01; family JACPRB01; genus JACQFK01. The sequence continues at coordinate 5,383 of DATGFI010000088.1, forward strand.
CGCTCCTGGCCCGGCACCCGGTCCTTTCCCTGTCCTCGCTCCCCGAGCCCGAAGCGGAGAACCTGAAAATCCTTTCGCTGCAGCGCTTCACCGGCATCCTGGCGAATGTCGAGCGCGAACTGGAGGCCGTCCGCCGCCGCCATACGATCGTCTACTGCGCCAACGACGGGGAGGAGCAGCGGCTCCGCGAACTCATCCCCGCGGCGGTCGAGGTCCGACGGGGCCACCTCAATCACGGGTTCGTCTTCGAGGACCTCGACAGCGCGTTCATCCCCCACCATGAACTCTTCAACCGCTACCGTCTGCGGCGCAGCGTCCGGCGGGCCGATACGCGTCCCATCGACACCCTGCTGGAGATCGAGCGCGGGGACATCGTCGTTCACGTCACCCACGGCATCGGCCGCTTCGTCGGCATCGAACGGCGCAACCGCCAGGAGTTCATGGTCCTCGAGTACGCCGGCAGCGCGCGGCTTCACGTCCCCGTCACCAACCTCGACCTGGTCCAGCGGTACGTCGGCGGCTCGGAGAATCCGCCTCCCCTGTCCACGCTGGGAGGCGAGGCGTGGAACGCCGCCAAGGTCCGCGCCCAGGCCGCGGTCGAAAAGCTCGCTCAGGAGATGATCCAGATCCAGGCCCTCCGCGCGATGGAGCTGGGCGCCGCCTTCCCCGAGGACGGCCCATGGCAGCGCGAGTTCGAAACGGCCTTCCCCTACGAGGAAACCGAAGACCAGCTTCACGTGGCCGGTGAGATCGCGGCGGACATGCATTCGACCAAGCCGATGGACCGCCTGGTCTGCGGCGATGT
>DATGFI010000089.1:0-2038 GCA_035309205.1 Planctomycetota bacterium
TCCGCCTATCGACGCCTGCTTGCCGAGCATTGCGACTCGTGGAAGCGCTGGTGCTTCGACCGCGAAATGAACTACCTCCGTTGCTCCAGCGCGACGCCGCTGGAGGACGTCGTCCAGATCTACCTGCGCGAGGCGGGGGTGCTCGAATGAGCTTCGAGCACCCGGCGGCGCTGTGGGGCCTCCTGAGCCTGATCCTCCTCGTCCTCTTCAGCCTGTGGCGCCAATCGGCGGCCCGGGTGGTCGTGCCCAGCCTCCTGCTCTGGAAGCAGATCCCCGAGCGCAATCCGCCGGTGCGCGCCCTCCGGCGCCCCCGGTGGCGGCTGGAACTCCTCCTGCAGGCGCTGGCGATCAGCGCCGCCGTGGGAGCGTTGGCCCGCCCCTATCGGGAGACGAAGGATCCCCAGCCGCGACGCATCGCCCTGGTGTTCGATACGTCGGCCCGCATGAAGGCCGGGGACCGCCTGGCCCGGATGAAGGCCCGCGCGGGAGAGTTGATCCGGGAGCATTGGTCGAGGGACATCGTCACCTGCTACGACGCGGCCCCGTCCCCGCGCAAGATCGCCTCGCCTTCGGAAGCGCAGGCGGTCGACATGCACGTCGACCTGGGTCCTCTCCTGCAGTCCGCGCGCGCGGACGCGGACCAGGTCATCCTGTTCTCGGATCGCGAAGCGGAAGGGGCCAAGCCCGTGCTATTCGGGGCGCCGGAGGACAACGCGGGCATAGTCGAATTCAGCATCTCGGAAGACGAGGCGTTCGTCCGGATCGTGAATCATGGTCCCGCGCGCCCGCTGCCGATCGAGCTTCGGGCGGGGGACCTCAAGGTCTCGGAGATCGTCCCTGCGGGGCAACGGACGTGGTCGCACAAGGCCGACTATTCGAAGGTCGATTCCGTCCGGATCACCCTGGTCACGAACGATTCGTTCTCCCTGGACGATGTCGTTGAGGCCACCCGTCTCGTCTCCGGCGGAGCGCGGGTCGGCCTGGCGGGCCGCCATCACGACGCGCTGCTTCGGGTCTTCAGGGCCATCCCCGGCGTGACCGTGCAGCGGGGGGGAGCCGGGGCCCTGGTCGCAGTCGGCTGGGACGAGGCTCCCGGCCCCGGAGAACTCCGGGTCTTCATCCACTCTCCCAGCGCGATCTTGACCGGCGAAGTAGGGGTCGCGCCGCATGAGCTGACGCGCGACCTGGAAAAGCGGGGAAAGGAACTCGTCCTCGGGGAGCTCCCCGCCGCCGAGCGGGGGGGCGAGCCCCTCCTGACCGTGGGGGGAAAGGTGGCCGCCGCCCTCCGCAGGAACGAACTTCATATTTCGGTCGATCTGAACAAGTGGCAGGGCATGCCGTCCTTCCCGATCTTCTGGGTCAACGTCATCGATGCCGCTCAGAAGGCGACCCGGGGGCTTGCGGTGATTCGGACGGGGCGACCGATATTGCTGACCCCCAACTCCAGAGTCGACGGGGGGCCCGCCGGTGCGATCCAGGAGCTGACCCGGGAGGGTACCTTTATCGCCTACACCGTCGGCCCGTACCGCCTTCGAGGCGGTGAAAGCGACAAACCCTTGTATGTCAATCTCTTGGATGAGCGGGAGAGCGATACGGCAGGCAGAACCCAGGACCTGGCATGGGACTCCGGAGAGCCCAGGGAAAAGGTCTTCCAACGCCAGGATCTCACGAATTGGGCAGCCTGGTCCGCGCTGGGATTCCTAGTTCTGGCGTGGCTCCTGCAAGTCCGGCCAGAGTAGGCTATACTTAGCCTCGACACATGAGCCATACCATTCTCGCGATCGACGATTCGAAGAAGATCCTGGACATCATCAAGTACTTCCTCGAGAACGAGGGGTACGGGGTAAAGGCGGTGGGCGACCCCTTCGAAGGCATCCAGGTGGCGCAGCAGGGCGGCATCGATCTGATTCTGCTCGACATCATGATGCCGGGCATGGACGGCTACACGGTGTTTGACAACCTGAAGAAGGACTCCCGGACGCGGGAAGTCCCGGTGATCATGCTGACGGCGAAGGCGATCATCCTCCACACGCCGAAA
>DATGFI010000090.1:0-2646 GCA_035309205.1 Planctomycetota bacterium
TCTCGTTCGAGACGCGGTTCCGGTCCGGATGGCCCCCGTACATCGGCCAGTCGTCGGCGCCCGCGGAGAAAGGTCCCAGAGCGGCCAGGGCGAAGAGAGAGAGGAACGCGCGATTCACTTGGCCCCCAGGCAAACCAGGTGGGTGAACGTTTTCAGGTAAAGACGGTCGCCGTCCACGCACGGGGTGCTGTGACTGCCTTCGCCCATGGGATTGCGGGCGAGGATCTTGAATTCGTCGGACGCCGCCAGCACGATCATCTCGCCCCGGGCGGAGCACTGGTAGATCTTGCCGTCGATCAGTACCGGTGACCCGTAGAACGCCACCTTGTCGGCCACGCGCTCCTTCCAGATCACGCGGCCCGTCGGAGGATCGATGCACGTCGCGACGGCGTCGTCCGCGATCCAGAAGAGACGCTCGCCCGACGAGACCATCGTCGGGACGTAGGGTGCGGACCCCTTCACGGTGTAGGCCAGGTGGGACGACGTGACGTCCCCCTTGCCGCCGAGCTTCACGGCCGCGACGAAGTTGCCTCCGCCCCCCGAGCCGCAGCTCCCGAAGACGAGATCGCCCACGACGACGGGCGACGATACGGAGCGCTTGTCGAAGACGTGAGCCTCCCAGAGGATCGCGCCGGTCCTCGCGTCCAGCCCGGAGATCCCGTACGCGAAGCTGGTCGTCAGGATCTGGGCGGGCTCGCCCTTGCGCTCGAGGATGGCCGGCGTCCCGTAGGCGGTATTCTGCTCCACGCCTCGGCGGGGACATTTCCAGGCGATCTTGCCGGTCTTCACGTCGAGCGCCACGATGAAGCTGTCACCGTCCTGGTCGTTGGCGACGATCAGGTGCTCGTCATAGACGACCGGCGATGTCCCCAGTCCGTGCTGCGACTTGAAGGGTCCGAGGTTCACCGTCCACAGTTCCTTGCCCGCATGGTCCCAGGCCTTGACCAGGTACTTCTCGACGTCGGCGAAGAGCGCGTAGACGCGGTCCTTGTCGACCGCCGGCGTGCTCGAGGCGAAGCTGTTCAGGTTATGCTTCGGATTCTTGGAGAGGGCGACCTTCCGGCTCCAGAGCTCCGATCCGTCCTCCTTCCGGAGGCACAGGAGCAGGCGCTCCCGGGCGTCGGGCAGGGAACTCTCCAGGAAGATCTTGTCGCCCCAGAAGACGGGATTCGAGTGGCTCTCGCCGGGAATCGTGACCCGCCAGCGGAAGTCCTTCTCGGTCCAGGTCGTCGGAATCCCCTTCGACTCGCTCACGCCGATGCCGTTGGGACCCCTGAACCGCGTCCACTCCTGAGCGCGGGCCTCCGCCGCCAGGAGAAGCGCGGCGAGCAGGCCGAGCCGGGTCGCACGTCGAAAAGCGTTCATGAAGTTGCTACTTGATAGATACGCCCGACCGGCCGCTCCAGACGCAGAAAGGAAGGTATCTGCCCGGGAAGAGCCCGTCAAGATCGGCCTCCCGTCTTGCGCCGGGAGCGGATTCGGGGAATACTGGACGACGGGATCCGTCTTAAAGCCAAATGAAGGACAAGCTGGCCGCGATCGCGTCGCTCGTGGTCACGGCGGTGCTTTCCACCTGCTGCACCCTGCCCCTGGCCCTGGCCTCGCTGGGCCTGGGGAGCCTCAGCCTCGGGTCCCTGATCCATCCCCTCCGGCCCTATATGATCGGCCTCTCCTGTGCCCTGATCACCTTCGGGCTGATCCGGGTCTATTCCCGTCCCTCGACGAAGAAGAACCGCATCTTCATCTGGGTCGCCGGGTCGGTCTTCCTCGTGGTCGTCGCCACGCCCTATGTCGCGACCTATGTTCGTGAAGGCGCGGACGATCCGACGCCGGACCCGCCCGGCACTCGCCGGCTGGTCGTCCAGCTGAACGATCTCGAGTACGCCTCCTGTTGCGAGGGACCTGCGAAGGAGACCCTGGGAGCGCTCCCGGGCGTGAGGCGCGTGAGGATCCATCACTGGAGGCAGGAGGCGGTTCTGGTGGTGGACCAGGATGCGGAAATCGACAACGCCATGGTGTCCGCCGCCCTGAGAGCAGTCGACTACACCGGCCACCTCAAAAGCCCTTAGTCACTCCGCAATGCAGTAGAGGGCCTTGTCCGTCCGGATGAAAATCTGGCCGTCGGAGACGGCGGGCGTGCAGTTGCTCGCTTCGCCCAGTTCGTTGGTCGAAAGGACCTCGAGTTTCTCCGGATTGGGCTTGATGACGACCGTCCGCCCCCGCTTGTCGGTGACGTAGATACGCCCGGCGGCGTACACCATGGAGCCCCACATCTCGGCCCCGGTCGCCCTCGACTTCCAGAGGTAGCCTCCGGTCTTGGGATCGATGCAGGCGACGACGTTCGCCCCGGTATAGGGGATGTAGATGTGGCCGTCCAGGTACACTCCCGAGCCGATGCTCTGCGGATTCTTCTCGTTCCGCCAGACCCGGTTCGAGGCGGTCACGTCGCCGGAGCCGCCCAGCCGGACGCCCAGACCCGGGCCCCCGTATCCGCCGATCACGACGCACAGGTCGCCGGCGACGATGGGGGAGGAGTAGGAAAGATCCCCGGCGTCGAATCTCAGGCCGTCGCAGAACCACAGGAGCCTCCCGTCCTCGGGAGCATAGGCGACGATGCGGGTCGGCATCGAGCAGATCACCTGCTCT
>DATGFI010000091.1:0-3399 GCA_035309205.1 Planctomycetota bacterium
AGATAGGTATTCCTCCGGACGTCATACGTATAGGGGCGTTTGAAGGCGCGGATGAAGGCCAGGAACGAACTCACGACCTCAGGGATGCAAGTCCTGTGCCACCGCGGAGGCGCCCGGGCAGGCCCCGTGGCACGCCGCTTGCTGACTAAGGGGGCATGGGAAAGGCCTTGCTGGCGGTCTATGCATTCGGGGCGCTCGTCACGGGCTTGTCTCTGCTTCGACCGCAGGAGCTCAAGCACGACAAGGTGATGAATGCCGGGGCCGTCGTGCTGTGGCCCCTGTACTGGACCTTCTTTCTGACACTCTTGCTCATCAATCGCAAGCATCCTTAGGGACGCTCTGCATGGGGTACCCTGTGGCCGCACTTAAACGATCCCGGGCGGTTCGCACCCGGATCTCCTTCCAGGTTGAAATCCGAGGCTCCCGTCAGTCCTTCATCGCGGAAGCTCGAGACCTCTCCGTCGAAGGAATCTGTTTCTCGAGTCCCATCCTGCTGGTCGCCGGAGAACGGGTGGGCGCCACGCTCCACTTTCAGGAAGGCCTGAAAACCGTCCTCTCGATGGAAATTCGCTGGACCCGCACGGAATCCTCCCGGCGGTACCTGATCGGAGCCGAGTTCGTCCATCTGTCGGAATCTCGGAAATCCATGCAGAGACTGATTTGGCAGATCGACTCCGGCCTCGTGAAGGGGGCGGAACCGGGCGCCTGACGGGGACAGGAGACGGACGGGAGACCGAACATTCGAATGGTCCGGATGCGATACGAGGCCTGCTTCCCGATGCTCATCGACGGCGATCGGGAGTTTCTTCCCGTGCTCCAGAACGCCTTCCTCAATGCCGGCGTGCCGAAGGACCAGATCCGGTCCTATCACGACGGCTCGGCCGCCGTGGACGCGCTGACGGCGGCGTCCGCCCATGCCGCACCTTCCGTCGAATCGACCCCCTCGTTCGTCCTGATCGATCTGGAGCTGCCGGGCCGGAGCGGCCTGGAAGTTCTCCAGTGGCTTCGGGGCTCTTCGCCCTTGAGGGATCTGCCCGTTTTCGTCCTCACGTCGAAGGGAACGGCGGACCTGATCACGCGAGCCCTGGACCTGAAGGTTCGATCCTATTTCCTCAAGCCCGACGCCTTCGGCGAGCTCGAGGCCATCGTGGAAGGAATGCTCGCGCACTGGTTCCGGCGCAGCCAGGGCCCGATGGACCAGGCCGAGCCCCGTTAGGGGATGCTTTCGGCTTCCGGCTCCGCGGCGGGAACCAGTTCCCCTTCGACGAAGCCCTGGAGAAGCCGCGAACGCAGGGGATGCTGAAGCTTCCGGAGCGATTTCGCCTCGATCTGTCGGACGCGTTCCCGGGTGACTTTGAAAATCTTGCCGACCTCTTCCAGGGTGTGCGAGTAGCCCACCCCCAGACCGAATCGCAGCTTGATGATCTCGCGCTCCCGGAACGACAGCGACTGAAGGGTCATGTCGATCCGGTCCCGGAGCATCCCGTGGCTGGCCGATTCGACGGGGTTCTTGACCGAGACGTCCTCGAGAAAGTCCCCGATGTCCGTCTCTTCGGATTCCCCGATAGGCCGGTCGATCGAAATGGGATATTTCGAGATCTTGAGGACCCGCTGGACCTCGCCCAGCGGAAGCCCCGCCTTGTCGGCGATTTCCTCCAGCGAGGGCTCCCGGCCGGTATCCTGGGTCAGCTTGCGCGTCACCGCGCGAAGCCGCGTCATGGCTTCGATCATGTGGACCGGGATCCGGATTGTCCGGGCCTGATCCGCAAGCGCCCGCGTGATCGCCTGCCGCACCCACCAGGTGGCATACGTCGAGAACTTGTAGCCCCGCCGGTATTCGTACTTCTCGACGGCCCTCATGAGGCCGGTGTTGCCTTCCTGGATGATGTCCAGGAAACTGAGCCCGCGGTTGCGGTATTTCTTCCCGATCGACACGACCAGCCGGAGGTTGCCGCCGGAGAGCTTGCGCTTGGTGAGCTCGTAGTCCTCGAAGCGATCCCGGATTTCCCGCACCCGCACCCGGAGCTCCTCGGGTCCTTCCTGTGTGCGGTCCAGGGTCTGATCGAGCTCCTTCCTGAGCGCCGTCCGCCGGGGCGCGCTCGCGGCATCCCTCGAGAGCGTGGAGCTTTCGTTCTGGATCAGGTCCAGACTGCGGGAGAGCCGTTCCAGCTCTTCCATCATCGGCTTGATCATCTTGGTCTGGATGTTCATGCTCTCGAGGATCTGGACGCAGCGGCGCTGGTTGTCCGCCAGCTGCCGCTCCAGTCGTCGCCGATCCTTGGAGCTCAGCGGGCCTTTCAGCCGGTCGAAGCACTCGCAGGACTCGAAGAGGTGCTTCCGGAGCTGCTCGATGATCGCCGGCAGGCGCTCCAGAAGATCGATCCGGAGGTCGTCATAGGCGGCCCCGGTCTTGAGCGTCCGATCGAAGGCGAGATCCCCGTTGCGGATGTCCTCCAGGATGCGGATGGCTTCGGCGACGGCCACCGGCGACTCCAGCACCTTCGTCCGAAATCGCTTCCGAGTGAGCTCGATGCGGGCGGCCAGGCGCAGTTCATCCTCGCGGCTCAGGAGCGGGATCTCCCCCATCTGGGTCAGGTAGAGGCGGACGGGATCGTCGATCCGGATCGAACTGCCGGCCCCGGCCGATTCGCGCTCCCGCGGCTCTTCCTTCTCGCGCTCGACCTCGTCGGCCTCGGGAGAAGCATCGTCCTTGCCGTCCTCCTCGGAAGCCTCGACGACCTCGATGTTGAGGTCGTCCATCTTCTGCAGGAGCAGGTCGAGCTTGTCGGGAGACACCAGCTCGTCCGGAAGGATCTTGTTGAGCTCATCGAAGGTGACAAAGCCTCGCTCCTTGCCCTTCTCGATGAGCGCCTTGATGTGCGGGCCCGAGATTTCCGCGGGGTCCTCCGCCCGCCGCTCGGTGCCCGTGACGGAGCCGGCCGCGCCCGCTCCCGCTTCGGACATCCCGTTCATCTTGCTCCGGTCGGCCGAAAGATTCATGAACGTGGTTCGTCCTCGACGGAGAAGTGCTGCTGGCCGATCCAGAAATCCACGTCCTTCAGCTTGACCCCCATCCCCCGATCGTTCGCCTCTCCGACGATGTCCTCGGCGTCCGGAATCAGGAGGCCCTTCAGCGCTTCATTGAGGTTGCCATCCGGAGGCATGTCGATGGTCCCGGTCATCCCTTCCTCGGGACTGTCCTTGGTCTGGGAATAGGCAGCCTCGGCCTGGCCGGGCTCCCACGTCAGCGAGAAGCGGACGGTGGGCTCGCCGATCGAGGTCCGATACCCTCCGTGGATCCGGATGCGCGGCGGGAAGCGGTTCAGGCGATCGCTGAGCTCGGCTTCGTCGCAGCCGAGTCCGAGGCTTCGGATGGCGTCGCCCGGGGTCCGGTACTCT
>DATGFI010000092.1:0-3827 GCA_035309205.1 Planctomycetota bacterium
ATATCAGGATCGCCGGGACGATCACCATCGTCCTTGAGCGGAGCCCGAAACCCGAATTCCAACACGGCTGCGTCCGGGAGATTCTTTCCTCCCGCTGAAGGGATCGTCTGCTGTCTCTCGGAAGCCTCGCCGCATCCGGAAGACCGGTAGCGCGTGATTCTCGCTCTCAAGTCACGATAAGAACGCAGTTTTCCGAGCCATACCCGTTCGGGACGCGCTTCACGGCTTTGGGATCGTCTGTCCAGACTCCGTCTACGATGAGGCGGTACTGGTATTCGTCCGCCGGGAGGTCCAGGGCGGTTCGCCAGGTTTCCGAGCCATCGTAGCTGAGCGGTACGCCCTGAGGAGCCCACTGGATGAAATCGCCGGTGATGACAACATTGTGAGCCCCGGGCAGATTCACTTCGATCGGGATCCAGCGGGTCGGGACCGGCCGGGACGCTTTGGGAGTACGGACGCTTTTCATGGTTTTCCCCTTTCGCTCCTAGACAGCAGCTCCGAAATCTCTAAAGGAAGGGCTTATGGGATGAGGTTGCCGAGGGAGAGGGATTAGAGGAGGACGTCGGGAGCCCGCGCGGCGGCACAAATTCTGCACGTTCCGGCGCTCCCGGTCGCCCGATCACCCCGGTTCACTTCAATTTACGACAATGCCCGGGGCGGGAGTAATGGCAAATCGGTCTAGACGTGCAAAAGTTTCATGAACTCGCGGAGGAAGGGAGCCGTGTCGTGCCAGGTCCGCGCGGTCACTAGATTGCCGTCGACGACCACGGGACGATCGACGAAACGCGCGCCGCCTTGGGCGGCGTCGCGCGCGCACTTCTTTACGGTCGTCACGGTCCGCCCGCCGATCACGCCCGCCGCGGTGAGGATTTCGATGCCGTGGCAGACCGACGCCACGGGTTTTCCCGCTTCGAAGAAGTGGCGGGTAATTCGGAGGAGATCCGGGTCATCCCGCAGGTATTCCGGCGCACGGCCCCCCGAAAGGAAAAGCGCCAGATAGTCCCTCGGGCGAACCTTGCGAAACGCGATCTGGGCGCGCAGGTGATATCCAGGCCGCTCCTGGGTGATGTCCCAGGGGATCGACGAATCCGGCGGCACCTCGTGGATCACAAGGTGGTAAAGTCGGGCCTGCGGGCCGGCCACGACGGGAAGGAAGCCAGCTTCCTCGAATCGAAAGAGCGGACAGAAGGTGTCCAGCACCTCGGTCGCGTCGCCGATAGGGATCAGGATCTTTCCGGCCTTGGGCTTTCTCATGTCATCTCCTACGTGCGACCTTATATACACGTGGGCCCTCCGCGACGCCACCGTGCTTCAGATCCTCGGGGGCTCGTGCAAGGTTCGCACCGCTACGTCCGGGGGACGATTCGCCGGATCGAGGGATGGGAGCGCCCGCCGGGAGCAGAGGCGGGAATTCCACGCGGAGGTGCCCCGGAAGCTCCCGGCTATCGCGCGCGTGGGGACTTGCGTCGATCCTTGCCGCGTCGGCGTTCTTTCCGCAGCGAGCCCCCAAGCACCCAGGCGGCGGAATCCCCCTTCCGCCGATCGCGAAGCTTCCGGCGGGTATCGGACTTGCTCATGGTCTCCCTATAGTGTAGCCGGCTTCGATCGGCGGACCAGCGGACCTCGGAAGAACCTTGGAGTCGCCGGGTGCGGGTCCGTAGAATGGGCAGATGGGACTTCCTCCGGGATTGCTCCCGGAATCGAACGAGACGATGCCGTCGCGGGCTCCGGTTCTCCTGGGAGTCATCGCCGTCGCACTGCTGGCGATACTCGGCCTGCTGATCCAGAATCGGAAACTGGCCTCCGAGCGCGATGAAGCGGTGCGCCGCTCCCAGCTTCCGCCGCCGGTCCGGTCCGCGGCTTCGCTTAGCGAGTCGCCCCCGGTCCCGGACAAGTCCGACCTCGTTCCCGTCGTCGCGCCGACCGTCCCGGACTCTGGCCCCCGGCCAGCCGCTCCCCGGGCGTCCGGGATCCAAGTCCTGCCTCAGGATCCTCAATACGTGAGCCGGGGCCTCCAGGAATTCCGCACGGCGCACTACGAAGAGGCCGAGCGCCAGTTCTTCCGGGCGATTCCGGATTCGCTTCTCTATCTTTCTCTCACCAGTTTCGCCCAGCGCAACTGGCGGGAAGCGTTTTCGTTCCTCGCGCGGGCCATGAGCGCGGATCCCCGTTGGCTCCAGAGGGTAAACCCCCGGGATCTCTTCGGCAGAGGTGCTGACTTTGACGCCCTCCTGGCGGCGTTGGACGAACAGCTCGCGACGACCCCCATCGACGCCGACCTGAAGACTCTGGCGGCCTACGTGCGCTACCACGAAAAGGGGGCGCCCTACGCCAAGGCCCTCTTGATCGAGGCGACGAATCTCAATCCCGACCATGAGGCCGCCAAGGCGTTTCTGGAAGCCCTAGGCCCGTAAGGGGTTATTGACAAGCCCGCCGACCCCCCCCTATAATCCCCGCCAATAACCGGTCGACGATGCCTACCTACGACTATACCTGCGCTGCGTGCGGTCATCGGTTCGAGCGGTTCGAGTCGATCAACGACGGCGGGGTAAAGCCGTGCCCGAAGTGCAAGAAGAAGAAGGCCAAGCGGATGCTTGGAACAGGGGCCGGCCTGATCTTCAAGGGAGCCGGCTTCTACACGACGGACTCCAGGAATAAACCGTCGTCCGAAGGCGGGGGTTCCGGCGGCGCCAAGGAGGATTCGGGCAAAAAGCCCGAGTCCAAGGACAAGAAGAAGAAAGAGGAGAAGGAGCCGAAGAAATGAGAGAGCTCAAGGGCGACTGGCGCGACCTGTTCAATGGCTTCATGGTCGCCCTCGACCTCCGGAAGTGCTTTCTCGCCCTGCTGGGCATCTTCGTCACCATCTGCGCCTGCGGCGGCCTGACCATCGTCCTGGGCAATTCCATCGACCGCAAAGCCGTCGAACCCCCCAAAGACCTGGTGCTTCACCACTGGTGGAGAACCCAGACGGCGGCCTGGGACGTCATTTACAACGGGAAATATGCGGAGGAGCCGGTCGCCCTTTCCACCGCCCCTGCCGGAGCGATGATGGGGCCCAAGAGCGCGCCGGTCACCGTCGTTCCCCAGGTGCCCAAGCGCGAAAAGACGGGCGCTCTCATTCGAGTCGGGTACACCATCGCCTTCGCGCTGATCTTCCTCACGATCTGGTCCTACTTCGGCGGCGCCATCGCGCGCATTGCGGCCTACGAGATCGCCAAGGACGGCGAGCGGATCGAGACGCGCAAGGCCCTGCAGTTCGCGCGCCGGAAGTTCTGGTCGTTCTTCTGGGCGCCGCTCATCTGCGTCATCGGCTTCTTCTTCTTTGCGGTCTGCAACTATGCGGGCGGCCTGATCGGCAGTGTCCTGGACTTTGTGAAGATCGGCTCGCCGCTGGTCGCCCTGCTTCTGCCGCTCGCCCTGCTGTCAGGCTTCATCATGACCCTGATCTGCGTAGGGACGGTGACGGGGCTTCCGCTCTTCGCCCCGGCGGTTGCCGCCGAAGGCACGGACAGTTTCGACGCCGTAAGCCGAGGCTTCAGCTACGTCTACTCGCGTCCCTGGCACTACATCTGGTACCAGATGGTCAGCTCGGCGTACGGGTACGTCTGCATCGGCTTCGTCATCCTGTTCGCCATCACGATGTGCCACCTGGGGATCGAAGCCGGCGCGCAAGGCTTCGAGCTCTCGGGCGTCTGGAAGGCGGGGACGTTCCACAAGGTTGCCAATGAATCCTGGGCCCAGATCCTGTCGAGGGAGCATCAGCCCTGCAACCTCTACAGCTGGGATCCGATGCGGATCCTCAGGTCGCCGCACCCCTACGGCCGTCT
>DATGFI010000093.1:0-4669 GCA_035309205.1 Planctomycetota bacterium
TCCTCGGCGCAGCCCGACAGGAGGGCGATCCAGACGATCTCCCAGCCTTTCTGGGCCCCCAGGATCCAGCCGAACTCCGCCTCCAGCCGCCTCGTCCAGGCGAAGAGCCGGCTGAAGAGGACCGAGAAGCCCACGACCCCCAGGCCCGCCGCCAGTCCCAGTCCCAAGTCCCGCGCCCAGGTCGCCGGCATCCACAGCTCCGCCGACAGGCCGGGACGCTGGAAGTAGAGCCAGATCCAGGAAACCGCCGCGGGGAAGGCGTAAAAGAACGTCGCATAGAACGGCGGCAGCCGCCGCTCGAGCTTGACGCCCGGATGGAGCGGCGACTCCCGGGCGGCCGTGACCTCGACGGGGGGTTCGGTGGTGCTCACGGGTTACCGCCGGCGCAGGTGTTCGTACGCGTCGACGATCCGCTGGACGAGCGGATGCCGGACGATGTCGGCCTTGCTGAGGTAGGCGAACGCCAGGCCGGGAATGCCCTTCAGCAGTTCCTTCACCTCGATCAGGCCGCTGGGCTTTCCGGGCGGCAAGTCGATCTGGGTGATGTCGCCGGTGACGACGATTTTCGACGCGCGGCCCATGCGCGTGAGGAACATCTTCATCTGCTCGCTTGTCGTGTTCTGAGCCTCGTCGAGGATGATGAACGCCTCGTCCAGGGTCCGGCCGCGCATGTAGGCAAGCGGGCAGATTTCGATCACGTCGGCGTCGATCATGCGCTTGAGCTGTCCGAACTCCAGGAACGTATTGAGCGAATCGTAAATCGGGCGAAGATAGGGGTTGACCTTGGCCTGGATGTCGCCGGGGAGGAAACCCAGGCGCTCCCCGGCCTCGACGGCCGGCCGGACCAGGACGATGCGGCGGACGCGCCCGGCCTTCATGTGCTCGACGGCCTTGGAGACCGCCAGGAAGGTCTTGCCCGTTCCCGCAGGCCCGATGGCAAAGACGATGTCGTTCTGGTCGATGTCGGTCAGGTACTTCCCTTGACCCTCGGATTTGGCGCTGACCTCGATGCCCGCCCGGAAGATGGCCCCGGGGACCGCCTTGGCGGCACCCCGATGCGGGGTTTTGACGACTTCGAAGAGCGAGGCGACGTCCTCCGGCTTCGGATCGCTGATCTCCTTCAGGCGCACGAAGGCGGCGACGGCCTTATCGACCGCCGTCCGGGTGCCGCGGATGTGAATGTCGCCGTTGCGGACGATGACATCCACGCCGGTCGCCTTTTTGATTTCCTTCAGGTTGCGATCGTACGCGCCGAAGAGTCGGGTGAGTTCCTCGCGGCCGTCGACCGGGATGTTTCGCTCCATGAGGATTCCTTAGAATCTTTCCAAAAGCTTCGTACCCAAGGTGGCCACGGGTGCGGCGAGGATGAAGCTGTCGACCATGTCGAGCATTCCGCCGAATTCCGGGAGGATGCGTCCGGAGTCCTTGACGCCGGCCCAGCGCTTGAAAGCCGACTTGACCAGATCCCCCACCTGAGAAGCTATTGTAACCACCAGACAAAAGAAGAGCAATGCGGCGGTCGGCAGCCCCAGGTAGGCCTGCCGGAGCGGCGTAAAATGGATGACCGCCATTCCCGCAGCCGTCCCGACAATCCCGCCTGCGATTCCTCCCTCCCAGGTCTTGTTCGGGCTGACCCGGGGGGCCATGGGACGCTTTCCCATGCTCTTGCCGACGACGAAGGCGGCCATGTCGGACCCCTTTCCGGCGGCCAGGAGGAACAGCAGGTAATAAGCCTGCGCCTGGTCGAGCCGGACCGGGAGGTCCAGCGCCTGGTTGAGAAGAGACAGGTATCCGAAGCCCAGATAGGTCAGGGCCGCCCCGTCGGGAGTCAGGGATCCGTAGCGAAAGACCACCATGGCCAGGAGATACAGGAGCAGACCCGTCGCCACCGCGGAGGCCGCGTGTTGGGCGAGGAACGGGTGGCCCGTCACTTGTGACCAGGGGAAAAAGTAGGCCGCGATGGCCAGCATCCCGGCCCAGCGGGCGGTCGCGACCCCCCGGGCGGCGCACATCGCGGAGATCTCGTGCATTGAAATCACGGCGACGACGAGCACCAGCAGGCGGACCGGCGTATTGGGGCGCCCTTGGGCCTTGAGCCCCTCCCCCCAGGCGAGGATCCCGCACAAAGCCGCGATCAGAAGGGGAGCGCCGATGACGCGGATGAGGATCTTCCGGGGGATGGGCATCAGCGGGGGCCTCGCCGGCGCCGGGCGAAGCGGTGCGTCTTCCCGAGGAGTTCTTGGCCCCGACCACCCCGAACCCGACGGTTCTTCCTCAGGCCTCCCGAGGAGGCCGCCCGCGGAAGCCGGTGGGCAGGGATCGGGGGACCGTCCCGCCGCGGCGGATCAGGCCTGATCATTGATGTTGCCGAAACGCCGGTCGCGCTTGGAGAACTCCCGAATGGCTTCGTAGAGGTTTTCCTTCTTGAAGTCGGGCCAGCGCACCGGGGTGACCCAGAGTTCCGTGTAGGAGATCTGCCAAAGGAGGAAGTTCGACACCCTCAGATCCCCCCCGGTCCGGATCAAGAGGTCGGGATCCGGCGCCGCCGGATCGTAGAGGTAGGCCGCGATGGCCTGCTCGTCGATGTCCTCGGGCAGGCGCTTCCCTTCCTTGACCTCCTGCGCCAGCCGCCGAACGGCGTCGACGATCTCCTTGCGGCCGCCGTAGGCGAGGGCCAGGGAAAGCACCATGCCGGTGTTCTTGGCGCTCAGGTCGATCGTCCCCTGGAGCTGCTTTCGCACCTCTTCGGGCAGCTCGTCCAGACGGCCGATCGAGGTGAAGCGGATGTTGTTTTCCATGATTTCCTTCCGCTCCTGGACCAGGTACTGCTCCAGGAGCTTCATCAGGAAATCGACTTCCCGGAGGGGCCGCTTCCAGTTCTCGGCGCTGAAGGCGTAGAGGGTGAGCCTCCCCACCCCCAGCCGGGAGCATTCGCGGGTGATTTCCCGAACCGTCTCCGCCCCCGATTCGTGCCCCAGGATGCGCTGAAGACCTTGCTCCTTCGCCCAGCGGCCGTTGCCGTCCATGATGATGGCGATATGGGCGGGAATCTTCAGACCGGCGACGGCAGTCGTCATAGCGTTCAGCGGCGCAGAATCGTCTTGTCGCGGTCCTTGCCGACCGAAACCATGGTTACTTTGACCTTAAGGTAGCGTTCGAGGAAATTCAAATAGATTTTGGCGGCTCGGGGCAGATCCTCGAAATTCCGAACCTTCGAAAGGTCCTCTTTCCAGCCCCTGAAGCTCTTGTAGACCGGTTTGCAGAGCGCCAGGACGTTCGTCTCCGTCGGCATCCGCTCGAGGGTGTGACCGTTGTTCTGGTAGGCCACCGCGAACTTGATTTCGTCGAGTCCGCTCAGCACGTCGAGCTTCGTGATGGCCACCTCGTCGATGCCGTTGATCTGGACCGAGTGACGGGAGGTGACGCCGTCGAACCAGCCGCAGCGACGCGGCCGGCCGGTGGTCGCCCCGTATTCCCCTCCGACCTCGCGCAGCTTCTCGCCCAGCGCATCGTTGAGCTCGGTGGGGAACGGACCCTCGCCGACCCGGGTGCAGTAGGCCTTGGCGACCCCGAGGATCTTGCCGATCTTCTTGGGAGGCACCCCCGAGCCCGAGGAGATGCCGCAGGCGTCGGAATTGGACGACGTCACGAACGGATACGTCCCGAAATCGATGTCCAGGAGGCTGCCCTGGGCTCCCTCGAAGAGGACCTTCTTCCCCTTGTCGATCGCCGCGTTGACCAGCTCGACCGCATCGATGACGTAGGGGCGCAGCTTCTGGGCGTAGCCGCGGTATTCCTCCAGGATCCGTTCGGGATCGAGCTGCTCTCCCCCGTAAAGGGCGGTGAGGATCTTGTTCTTCTCCGCCGTATTGGCGAGAACCTGCCCCCGGAAGAACTCCTCGTTGTAGAGATCCGCCACCCGGATCCCCTTCCGCGCCGCCTTGTCGGCATAGCAGGGCCCGATGCCGCGCTGGGTCGTGCCGATCTTGCCCTTCCCCGAGGCGACCTCCGAATACTTGTCGAGGAACTTGTGGTACGGCATGACCACGTGGGCCCGGTCGCTCAGAAAGAGGCGGCCGTCGAGCTTGACGCCGCGGCGCCGGACTTCGTCCATTTCGTCCAGGAGCTGGATGAGATCGACGACGACGCCGTTGGCGATGACGCAGATGCTCTTGTGCAGGATCCCCGACGGGATCAGATGCAGCACGTGCTTCTCGCCGTTCACCACGACGGTGTGGCCCGCGTTGCCGCCTCCCTGGAAGCGGACCACGACGTCGGCCTTTTCCGAGAGAATATCGACGATCTTGCCTTTTCCTTCGTCGCCCCACTGGACGCCGACGACGCAGCTGGACGTGTTTTTTTTGGCCATGTCGGGCTATTTTTTCGCCTCCATCATCTTAAGGAACTGCTGGAACAGGTAGCTCGCGTCATGCGGCCCCGGCGCGGCCTCGGGGTGGTATTGGACCGAGAACACCGGCAACGACTTGTGGCGCAGGCCTTCGACGGCCCCGTCGTTCAGGTTGACGTGCGTCACCTCGCCGCCGACGGCCTCGAGCGACTTCTGCTCGACGGCGAACCCGTGGTTCTGGCTGGTGATCTCGACTTTCTTCGTGAGCTCGTTGCGGATGGGGTGGTTCGCCCCGTGATGGCCGAATTTCAGCTTGTACGT
>DATGFI010000094.1:0-4611 GCA_035309205.1 Planctomycetota bacterium
ATCTTCTGGCCCCGGGCCACGCGGACGCCGGGCCGGACCGCCGCCTCGATGTACTTGAGATGACTGTAGCGGTAGTACCAGCCCCGCGCGTCGAGCAGGTAGACCACATCGTAGCGCGGCTCGACCGGAGGCTCCTTCCCCGGACCTTCCAGCACGTCCTTCCCCGAGGACGCGACCAGGCCGTCGGTGGCCGCGACCACGTCCACGAGGCCTTCCGAGCCGCCGATGTCGAGCCCGTAGTGATAGTAGATCTGCTTTTTCCCCGGCAGGTCGCCGCCGTCCACGTAGACGGGCTCATTGCCCATGTGCGTGAAACTGGCGAACCATCGTTGGCGTGCGGGATAGGTGAAGGTGTCCGGTGGGATCCAGGGGGAGCCCGCCGGCCAGACCCGGAGTCGCGCGTCCTTCAGCAGCCCCCAGATGTTCTTACGGCTTCCCTTCGCGATGTAGCCCTTCGTGATCGGGCAATCGATTTGGACTCCTCCCACGGGCTTCGGCAGCTGATAGTTGCCGCTCAACAGGGTGGACTCCTCGCCGTTCACCCGAACGCTGACCGAGGCCTTGCGCACGGCGCCGTTCACGTCGTCGAGAGTCTCCCGGAGATCGAGCAGCTGGACCTTCGCCCGGGAGCCGTCGACGAGGGTCAGCTCGATCGTCTCGCCGACCGAGAACTCGGCGCTCGAATAGGGGACGAGGGCCCGGACGGAGGCCTGTCCTGAGGAGGCGCAGCCCAGAAGAAGGAGACCCAGCAGGACGCCGCTCCGCGACATGAACTCCTCCCTGCGCCCTACTTGAGCTCGTCGAGCCGCACCTCGGCGCCGCCCTTCGCCTTGCTCACGTCAGCCGCCTCCATGAAGGCGAGGACTTCGAGCATTTCCTCGACCGACACGGGGGGCGTCCCCGTCTTGAAGAACTTCACGATCTCGACGACCAGATTGCGGTAGTCGTCCTTGGCCTGCACCGACAGCGATGAGCGCACCGCCTTCTCGCCGAAGATGGTCACGCCGTAGTCCCCCTTGCCCTTGCGGATCCCCCGGTAGGTGGCCGTGCGGCCGTCCTTCCAGCGACCGACGACGAGATCCGTGTCCTTGTCGAACCTCCGCCGCACGCTTTCGCAGCCGGGTCCCATCACGGTGTAGAGGGCTTCGACGCCGTGCACGCCGTACCAGAAGAGGTCCGGATGATGCGGCTCCAGCGACGCGGGGGAGAAGGCGTCGCAGCCCTGGACCTTGCCGAGGGCGGGGTCGTCCTTCGTCTTGGTGATCGCGTCGTAGAAGCGCACCGACGAGGCGCTGAAGAACGGGGTGCCGCTCTCCTTCGCGAGCCGGGCGATCTCGACGCCGTCCTTGTAGCTGCCCGCCAGGGGCTTGTCGATGAAGACCCGCCGCTTGGCCGCGAAGATGGGGCGCGCCTGGGCCAGGTGTGGACGCCCATCCACGCTCTCCAGGAGGACCGCGTCGACTTTCGAGCAGAGCGCTTCGACCGAGTCGACGATCTCGACCCCCCACTTCTCCTGGAGCGTCTTGGTGAACCCTTCGACGCGGGACGCGCTGCTCTCGACGTCCGGGCTGCCGCCCTTGAAGGCGCAGACGACCTTCGCGCCCGGGATGTGGTTCGCATTCTTCGAGTCGTTCAGGAGCTGCGTGAAGGCGACCACGTGGGAGGTGTCCAGGCCGACGATGCCGATCCTGAGCGGCTCGTCCTCGGCGCCCGTCAGGAGCAGCGCGAGCACAACGGCGAATTTCATCGTGGCTTACCTCCCTGCCAGGGCCGTGTCGGCCAGGCTGGCGGAATCCTTGTCGAGAAACAGGAGGGCCCGCTCATGCCGCCGGAGGATCGTCGCTGGGCAGTCCGTCGCGATGGGGCCCTCGAGCGTCCGCTTCACCGCCGGAGCCTTCCGAGGGCCCGGGACCATGCAAAAGATCCACGGTGCCGAAAGCAGCGTGGGAATCGTCAGCGTCATGGCCGTCTTCGGCACGGCGTCGAGCGCGGCGAAGCAACCGTCGTTGACCTGCTGCTTCCGCGAGGCCAGGTCCAGGTCGACGACCTTGACGGCCTTGGGGTCCTTGAAGTCGGCGACCGGCGGATCGTTGAACGCGAGGTGGCCGTTCTCCCCGATGCCCATGCAGGTGACGTCGGGCGGCGCCGCCTCCAGAAGCGCGCTATAGCGGGCGCACTCCCGGCCCGCGTCCTTCGCGAGGCCATCGAGATAGTGGACCTTGCCGGGCTTCACCTTGTCGAAGAGGCGGTCCCTCAGCCACCGGCCGAAGCTCTGCGGGGCGCTGCCAGGCAGCCCCACGTACTCATCCATGTGGAAGGCCGTGACGCGGGTCCAGTCGACCCCCTTGGCCGCGACCAGCGTTTCGAGAAACTCGTTCTGCGAAGGCGCCGCCGCAAAGATGACCGAGACCGGCTTCTTCGCCAAGAGCTCCCTCAGCGTGGCGGCAACCGCTTCGCCCGCCGCGCGGCCCAGCCCCGCACGGTCGACGTAGACCTTGGCCTGCAGGCGATCGACCTTCATGATCCGGACGGCATCGTCCATGAGCATCCTCCCCAGTCCCGATCCCGCTCGAAGGCTCTATATACTACGGCCCGACATTCTCCATAAAGGCTTCGGGATGACCAATTAAATGCTACGCTCATGCCCATGAACAAACGGACGCTCGGCCGCACGGGTCTTCGGGTTTCCGAGGTCGGTTACGGCGCCTGGGGCATCGGCGCCAAGCAGTGGATCGGAGCTTCGGACGACGAATCCCTCCGCGCCCTTCATCGGGCGATCGATCTGGGCCTCAATTTCATCGATACCGCCCTCGCCTACGGCGACGGTCACAGCGAGAAGCTGGTCGGCCAGACCGTCCGAGGGCAGAAGGAGAAGGTCTTCGTCGCCACCAAAATCCCTCCCAAGAACCGCAGGTGGCCGGCCGAAGGCGGGATCCCGGTCGACCAGGTCTACAGCGCCGACTATGTCGTCTCCTGCACGGAGGAAAGCCTGCGCAACCTGGGAATGGAGACCATCGATCTGCAGCAGCTCCACGTGTGGACCGACGAATTCGTCGGCGCGGGTGACTGGCTCGAGGGCATCGAAAAGCTGAAGAAGCAGGGCAAGATCCGGCATTTCGGAATCTCGCTCGGCGAGCACACCCCGGAGAACGGACTCCGCGCCGTCGAATCGGGACTAGTCGACACGGTCCAGGTCATCTACAACATCTTCGACCAGAGCCCTGAAGATCAGCTCTTTCCCCTGTGCCTGAAGAAGAACGTCGGGGTCCTGGCCCGGGTCCCCTTCGACGAGGGCGGTCTCACGGGGAAAGTGACTCCGGAGACCCAGTTCCCCAAGGAGGACTTCCGGAACAGCTACTTCAAGGGCGCCCGGAAACAGGAAGTCTATGCCAGGGTTCAGAAGATCGCGACCGATCTGGGCATCTCCCTCGACCAGCTTCCGGAAACCGCCCTGCGCTTCGTCCTGGCGCACCCGGCGGTCTCGACGGTGATCCCCGGCATGCGCTCCGTCCGGAACGCGGAAGCCAATTGCCGCTCCGGCGACGGCCAGGGCCTGCCCGAAATTCAGCGGTCCCGGCTCCGTCCGCACCGCTGGATCCGTAATTACTATCGGTAGGCTATACTCCAGGTGATGAAACTGCTCGCCGCCCTGGCCCTCCTGGTCGCGACGAACGACTACCTCCCGCTCCAGCCCGGCGCGAACGTGACGTACCAGGTCGAAGATGTCGGCGCCGAAGCGGTGAATCCGCCCGCGGACGTTGTCGCCGAGATCGCTTCATCCGAGGGCGACTGGCTCGAGGTCTCCAACTACCTCGGCTACCGCCACTGCTGGCTGCGCAGCTCGGAGGCCGGGATCGACCTCAAGCTCGAAGCCAAATCCCACGCTCCCGTCGTGACGATCCTCAAGCCGTCGGCCAAGGTGGGAGAGACCTGGACCGGATCGTTCGGACGCGAGACGCTGACCTTCACGCTGCGCGGCGAAGAGCGCATCGAGCGCGGCGACATGCAAGTCCAGGCCCTCCACGTCGAATTCACCGCCGCGGCCGAGCGGCATCCCGGCCATCAGCCCACCCGCGGGGACGTCTGGTTCGCCGCCGGCCTGGGCGTCGTCAGGGCGCAGGTGACCACCGACCTGGACTGCCACACGGCGACGTCGAAGGTCTACACCCTCAAGCCCTGACGTGCGCCCGGCAGGTGCCGGCCTCGCAGAGCTTCCCGAACCACCGGTAGCGGTTCCGCGCCACCCAGGCGTACAGGGGCCGAGCCACGAAGGAGGGCGTCATCCAGGCCAGGAGGGCCAGGGGCAAGGGCGCCAGGTTCATCAGCCGGAACCAGCCCTCGTGCGCGCTGTGGATCTTCCCTTCTTCGACGACGTGCATGGCCCCCTGATAGCGCTTTTCGTCGAGGTCGGGCACAAGAGAGCGGGCTTCCGGCGAATCCAGCGGGAGGAAGCTCATCAACGGGGCCGTCCGCCACTTCTCGAGCTTCGCCTTGGACCGGGTGCACAGGACGCAGTGGCTGTCGTACAGGACGGCCACCCGGGTGCCGCTGCGCGGCCACAACGACGGCCACCAGCGAGGCCCCTCGGCCTTCCTTAGACCCGCGACGATC
>DATGFI010000095.1:0-10328 GCA_035309205.1 Planctomycetota bacterium
AAAAGGCGGTGCTGCGGTTCTTCCTCCACGACCCCGACCAGTTCGACCTTGACCGACTGGGCTATCCCGCTACGGTCGTCGGCCCGCTGCGGCGAACCGCGCAGAAGCCCGACGGCGTGATCCTCCTGACCGGCCCCAGCGGAAGCGGCAAGACGACGACCATCTACGCCCTGCTCCGGGAAATCGCCAGGCCGGCCGGGGGGCTCAGGCGCAACGTCGTCACGATTGAGGATCCGGTTGAGCACGCGATTCCCGGCCTGACGCAGACCCAGGTCAACCCCGCCGTGGGACTCACGTTCGCTAACGCGCTCCGCAGCCTGCTCCGACAGGACCCGCAGGTGATCCTGGTGGGGGAAATTCGCGACCGAGAAACCGCGCACGTGGCCATGGAAGCCGGACTCACCGGCCACCTGGTCATCAGCACGATTCACTCCGGGACGGCGGCGGGCGTGGCGGTGCGCTTGCTCGAAATGGGCGTCGAACCCCACGTGATGACGGCGTCACTCTCGTGCATCCTGGCCCAGCGTTTGGCGCGCCGCCTCCGCGGAACGGGGCGCCAGGTCATTTCGGAACTCCTAGTGCTGGACGATGAGCTCCGGCGCCTGCTCGCCGCCTCTCCCACCCGCGCGGCATTCGAATCGGCGGCCCGGTCCCGTGGGATGATCTCGCTCGATGAAGACGCCGCGCGCCTCGTCGCATCGGGAGAACTGGCATCCGAAGAAGCGCATCGCGTCCTCGGCTAGGCTAGCGCAGGACCCACTTCTGGAAATTCCGGATGCAGCGAGCATAAGCTGCCATCGTGCTCGCGATGAACAGGGGAACCCCGACCGCGAAGCCTGGAAGCGCGCCGGCGACGACCACCAGGACGAAGGCGCCGGCCGGAACGACGACAATCGCGGCCAGCGCTGCAGCAACCTCCGGACGGCGGATCGAAAGCGCTGCCTGCAGGGTCAGGTCCGTCATGACGGCGACGGCCAGGAGGAGCCCCGCGAGCGTGGCGGGGATGCGCCAGAACAGTTCCGCCCGGGGGCACCAGCCGTAGAAAAGGGCGATCATCGCCAGGTGCACGATGGGAACCACCACGAGATGCAGCATCCGCATCCACAGGCCAGCCATGCGGGACCGGATGATGTCCTCCGGTGCGACGCCCGCGGCCAGCAGCGTCTGAAGGCGGCCGTGCAGCCGGTCGTATCCGATCGAAAGCGCGCCCGTAAGCACGGCGATCAGGGCTCCGATTGCAAGACCTCCCCCCGCCAGGAGGACCAGATCCTGCTCCCGGATGCGGGAATCATCATAGAGCCTTACCGTCAGGACGGCGTAGGCGATGACCAGAAGAATCCAGGAGATCCGGAACGCCAGGTCGCGATATACCGTGAATTCGCGCCGCATCAGGGGATGCTTCAGCGCCGTGAGCGAGCGGAAGAGCCAGCGGCCGTGCATCGATTCGCCAAATCGTCGCAGGCGGCGACCCAACCGGGTCGAGAGGCTTTCCGTTGGCCCCTTCGCCAGGCGCCGTTCCAGGACCAGGCTTCCAAGGCCGCAGGCCAGGATTCCGATCAGCGACGTGGCCAGCAGCGACCAGAAGGCGACCGCCGCCTGGGGGCGGACACCTTGGAGCTGCCCATCGAGGCGTTCGTAGAGTGAAAGCTGCTCCCAGAGCCCCCAGGTCCAGTCCTTCAAGCCCAGCCGGTTCGGCCGAAGCATCGGACCCAGCTCCAGGGCGCCAATCATCCCCCAAGAGCAGGCCATGACAGGGAGTGCGCGGCCCAAGACGGCGCACAGCCCGACGCAGGCGCCTCCGACCAGGAGGACTTGAGCCAGCAGCAGGAGATGAACGCAGAGGACCTGCATCGGCGTGAGCCCTCCGAGCGGGAGCAGGAGGAAAATGACCGGGATGCCGCAGGCCAGGAGCGCGGTCACGCCGAGGAATTCGCCGATCAACTTTCCCAGGAGCAGCTCGGTGCGGGTAAGCGGCGACAGAATCAGGAGGTCGAGGGTGCCCCGCTCCTGCTCTCGGGAGACCGCGCGGGCGAAGGTCATCGAGGCCAGCAGCGTGGCCAGCACGAACTGGGCTTTGCAGAAGATCGCGAAAATGGAGCGGACCAGGCCGGGGAGTTCCTCGGCGCTGCCCGACAATGCCAGCGGAAGCGTGATCCACGCCCCAACAGCCCCCAGCAGAAGGACGCAGGCGTAGCTTGCCCGGAGGAGATAAGCGCCGCGATCGGCCCAGCTCGTTCTCCATTCGCGAAGGATCAGCGCGATAAGGGGAGAGGACCTCACGGCTCTTTCTTCTCCGCCGTCAGCTGCATGAAGATCTCCTCCAGGCCCGGCACTTCCTCCCGTAGCCCCGTCACCGTCAGTCCCAGCTCCACTGCGTGCCGCGCGATGAACCCGACCTCCTTCTCGCCCGCCTTCAGCGTGACTTCGACCCTTCCGTCGACGCCACCGACCCAGGAAACCGAAGGTTCGGCCGCCAGGGATTCGCGGAGTCGGCTCGCGTTGCCGGCCACCTGCAACTCAAATTTCCGAGCGGTGCGGAATCGCTCGGTCGCCTGGGTCAGGGACCCTTCGAAGGCGAGCTTTCCCTGCTGGAGGATGACGAGCCGCGTGCAAAGATCCTCCAGTTCCGGCAGGATGTGGGAGGAGATGATAATAGTCTTTCCCATCTTCCGGAGCTCCCGCAGAACGGCAAGAATTTCGATCCGTGACCGGGGGTCAAGGTTTGCCGCCGGTTCGTCGAGCAGGAGGATGGCAGGATCGTGCACGAGCGTCCGGGCCAAGCCCACCCTCTGCTGCATTCCGCGGGACAGCGCACCCGTCGCGCGGTCGCGCACCGGACCTAGGTCGAGCAGGTCGATAAGGCCCTTCACCCGCACGGCCCGGTCGGGCCCGGGCAGACCGTGCAGCCCGGCATAGAAGTCGAGATACTCGTCGACGCTAAGATCCTCCTCCAGCGCGGCCTGGTCGGGCATGAAGCCGAGGTGGCGACGGATTCGGGGCGCCTCAAAACGGCCGTCCAGGTCCATGACGCGGGCATACCCGGACGTCGGTTTCAAGAGCGTCGCCAGCATCCGCAGCAGAGTTGTCTTCCCGGACCCGTTGGGTCCGAGCAGTCCTACCGCCTCGCCCGGATCGATGTCGAAGGAAAGCCTCTGGAGCGCCGTTGTCTTTCCGTATCGCTTCTCCAGTCCGTGGACCTCGATCGCCTTCATTTTCCCGCCCCCTCCACACGCAGCCGTGCCCATCCGTAGACCTGAGGGGTCGGGCCGGATGTGATCGCGATTTCCGCCACATTCCTCTCGAAGGCGCCGACCACAACGACGTCGCCGCGGGCCAGGGCATCGCTCCAGTCCAGGCTCCTGTCTTGGAGTACATGCCGAACGCGATCGGGACTCCAGACCGTATTCACCGCCCCATAAAAGGTCAGAACCAGAGCGTAGCGGTCCTCACGAATATCGTCCCAGCCCACCTGATGGCCCCACCAGGACGGCCGGTCGTCCGGATGCTTGAGCAAGCGCCGTGCCCAGGTCGCAAAGGCGATCGGACTTTCCAGCGTCGTCGTAACGGTTGAAGCGGCAGGTATGGGGGGGACCGCCCACGCTTCGCCCCTCGATACCGCCCAGCATTCCGTCAGTCCGAAGTCCGCTTCGTTGCGAATTCTCAGGGTCTTCCGCCCCGCGTCGGCCCATCCGGCGCTCATTCCCGCCTCATTGGCCGTTCGGGGACGCGAGGAGACCAGCATCCGCGTTTCGGACGGGGGAATCGGGAGCCGCGCCTCGGAGGGGACCGTGACGACCATCGGATCCGTCGTCTCCGGAGCCCCGAACGCGCGGTTCGGCGTCAGCAAGGACAAGGAGCCCGCGGCATGGAGATCGTAGACGTCGCCCCGGGCCGGCCGGACCGCGCCAAAGGTGCGGATCCGGTCGGCGTCGAGCAGCGTCACCAGCGTCATCCGGGAGGCCCGCGGCGACACCTGTGCGGCCCAGACGTAGACCACTCCGCCGAACACCACGACGAGCACCACGAGGGAGCGCCAGCCGGATCTCAGATTCTTCGTTCGGCGTAGTCTCCAGTAGTCGACGGGGCCGAGCAGAACGATATAGACCCCGACGATGAAGACGCCCACGGCGAGGGCGCTTAGGGACAACGACCAGTCGGCCGGCAGCAGCCTCCGCAGAATACTGCGCATCCCTTCGGGGACCCGGGCCCGCCGGTCCTCCAGCTGCCATTCCTCCCTGCGGACGAAGCCGCGCCGCGGGACGAACTCTTCTTTCGGCGGAGGAGGGAGCTGGAGGAGTTCGGCCAAGAACGGCGCGGAGGGAACGAGCTTGGAAAGCGCAGGCTGATCCAGCATGAAAGGGATGAACACCACTTCTCCCTCCCCTTCCCGGCTGCGGATGTAGAGAGGAGAATCGCCGAGCATGGAGCCGGCAGCGCCTTTCCTCACATTCCCCCGGAGCAGGGTCAGCGACTCGCCGTCTTTGCCGGGGACCGCCATCGAGCCCGTCGCCGGGGCTTCGAGCGGACAGAAGCCCCTCCAGAAGGAGTTCTGCCGCAGAACGGTGCCCCGAGCGGCCCCGAAGATCAGTCGGCCTCCCAGGCGCACCCATTCCTCCAAGGCGGCCTCCTGGCCGGCATCGAGCGTCGCCGGCTCGGCCATGAGGATGGATCTAATCGGGAGCAGCGGCAGCGCCGTTGACGGCAGCAGCTCCGGCTGCTGCCGCACCAGAGTGATCGGAGGCCGCTGAGCCAGGGCCTCCACCAAGAACGCCGGAGCCATCCCGACAACGAGCAGTCTCGACGTATCCTCCCGGGCGTAATTGAGCGTCAGCGCCAGCTTCCGGAGCACCTTCTCCTTCTGGACCAGCTCGACCACGGCCTCGAAGTCATACTCCGTCAGGTAGATGTCGAAGGGGGTTCTCATTCGTACCTTGCGGACCAAGCGGAGGGATCGGCGGTAGACCACTGGATCGGCGCCGTACGACCGGATGGTGACTCGGAGCTCGGCATCGAGCGGCTCGCCCTCGTAGGCCACCGTCGCCGTCAGGCGAGTCCAGGAGTCGGGAAAGACCGTCCCCTGGTATCCCGCCTCCGCATCGAGAGTCGGCGCCTGCAGACACGCGACCAAGACCAACGCTGCCATCATGGGTGGAGCGATTCGATGAAATTGAAGTACGGGTAGACCAGGGTGACGAGGAGACCGCCGACGAGGACCCCCGCCCCCAAGAGGGCGATGGGCATGAGGAGAATGTAAAGCGCTTCGCTGTCGGACAGCGCCTGCTCCAGTAGAAGATCGGCGACCTGGGACGTCGCCTGCGGCGCGTCCCCGGTCCGCTCGGCGACGCTCAGGAAGGAAGCGACCTCCAGGGACACTCCCGGCGCCTTCGAGAGCACGTCACCCAATCCAAGACCGTCCGAGGCTCGGGAGGAGAGCCAGCCGGCCACGCGATCCAGCTCGCGGCTGCCCGCGGCTCCGAGCGCGACGGGCAACGCCGTGGGCAGAGGCACGCCCACCCGAAGCATCACCCCCAGCGCCCCCAGCATGCGGGCCAGGACCAAGTGGCGGCGAATCCGCCCCACGATCGGAAGGAGACGGAGGATCCGCTCCCCCGCTGGCGAGCGCAGCAGGGTGACGCCGGCCATGATGACCAGCAATCCGGCTCCGATCACGATCGACCCGATGCGGGCCGTTGACTCCACGGTCCGGAGGAACCCGGGAAGCCCTGGAGCGTCCAGACTCTGGCTCGACGAGAGCTCCCTGTAGAACGGCACGAAGAAGACCATTCCCACGGCGCAAATCAGCAGCGCGACGATGACGATGAGCAGGGGATACATCGTCGCCTCGAGGAAGGCGCGCCGGGCGGTGCGGATCGCCTCGGTATTTCGTGCGACCGCGGAGAGCATTCCGGACAAATTGCCCGAGTCCGCGCCCGCCTTCAGCATCCAGCGGTAATAGGGGGGGAAGATGGCAGGATCCTCCGCCACGGCCTCGTCGAGTGCCTTCCCCTCGCGGAGGGCCGCCTCCACCCGGTCGAGCGCCGCCTTGAAGCGTCCGCCCCTCAAGCCAGCCGCGAACTCGCGGACGGCCCGGGGGAGGGGCAGACCGACCGCGGTCATTTCCGACAAATTGCGGTTGAACATCGTAAAGGCGTCCGCCGAGACGGTCGGACGGACCGGGAATTCCGCGTCGCTCCGCTCAAGGATCAGGGGGCACAGCCCCCGCGCCCGCAGACCGGCGGCAGCCTCCGCGAGGCTCGACGCCGCGACATCGCCCTTCGTCGAGCGGCCCCGCGGGTCGGTGCCCTTCCACGAATAGGTGGCCACTCAGCGCGCCTTCTCTACGGTGAATTTGACGACCTCCTGAATGGGGAGGAAAATCAGGAGAAATGTCCCGGCAACCACGAGGCCGTTAAGAATTACGAAGGTGGGGAGCACCGCGCGAGAGGCCAGTCGCGCGGCGATCCGGACCTTCGTCTGATAGTGCGCGGCGGCCAGGAGCAGGTGCTCGTCGAGCAGGCCCGACGCTTCACCGGTCTCGACGAACCAGAGGAAGTCCTCGCCGATCCCCTCCCTTCGGAGTGCTTGGGGAAAGCCAACTCCTTCCGACACGGCGCGCGCGACCCGGCCCATCTGCTCGCGCAGGATCCCGTTGCGTTGGACTTCCGCGGCCGTCCCGAGGGCCTCCGGCAGCGACGCGCCCGAACGGAGGAACAGGCCGGCGCTCATGGCGAACTGCTGGATCCCGCCGTCCCGGATCAGTCCCCCGAAGAGGGGAACGGCCAGGAGGCTTCGTTCGACGGCCCGTTTCAATCCCCTGAAGAGGGACACTCCATAGAAGGAAGAGGTGCCGCCCATTACCATGAAAACGACCGTCCAGACGCACAGCACGAGGACGCATTCGTTTGCCAGGATCAATCGCGGCCACCAGGCCATCATCGTTTCCGGATTCATCCCCATCTGCAGAAAGATGCTTCCAAACTTGGGCACGATCCCCGCATAGAGTCCCGCGAGCGCCGCGTTGATGCCAACCGACAGCAAAAGCGGGTACAGGAACAGGTAGAGTCCCTGAAAGGGCAGCTCGGACAGCCTGCGGTACGAGCGCCGCATCTCCTCGAGGAACCCCA
Organism: Planctomycetota bacterium; assembly: GCA_035309205.1. Lineage (GTDB taxonomy): Bacteria > Planctomycetota > MHYJ01 > MHYJ01 > JACPRB01 > JACQFK01. The sequence continues at coordinate 7,125 of DATGFI010000095.1, forward strand.
TCAGGTTGCCGCTCTTCTCTCCCAGGGACAGCATGCTGCGCATGAGCGGCGGGAAACTGCGGGGCGCTAGGTCGAAGGCCTCCCCCAGGGTCCTGCCCTCCTCGAGCCCCTGGGCCACGCGCTGGACGCGCGTTCCGAGGTAGCCGCCCAAGTCCCGGGCAATCGCCCGCAGGCCCGAGTGGATGGGCATGCCGTTCCGCGCCAAAGTCGCCAGGTGCTCGACCAAAAGGGCGATCTTCAGCCTCCGCCTCGTCACCGCGACGTAGGCGAATTGCAGGAAGGCTAGAAAGGCGGCGTTGATCGAAATGAGGATGATCAGAAGAGTCATCTGGACAGGCTCATCTGAATTCGAAGCGTCATGAAGAACGGGGAGAGGATCAGGAGCGCGGACCCGAGTGCCAAGTTGCCTACCGCCAGAATGCCCAGCGGGGTCAGGATGTCGACCAAGAGCTCGAAGTTCCGTTCCATCTCCGCCGTGTAGAGGGCCGTAAATGTGTCGACGGTCCGTGGCACCTCCCCGTTCTCCTCTCCCAGCGAGATGCCCCAGGCCAAGGTCCTGGGGAAGAACTCCGTGTAGAACAGGGCGCTCGAGAGGCTTTCCCCCTCCCCCGTCCGGCGGATCAGTTGGTCGACGCTGTATCGGAACTTGGCGTTGACGACGGCGTCCCGGCCGGAACGCAGGGCGTCGGCGATCGACGCCCCCGATCTCAGCTTGAGGCCCAGAACGCAAGAGAACAAAGCGAGGTCCCGGCTCTTCTGGATCCTGCCCCAGACCGGAACGGCATAGCCGAGCCAGCCCAGCCTGGACCAGCGCTGGAGGAGCCAGAAGCTTGCAGCGGCGACCGCGAGAAGCCCTGGCCACAGCAGCAGCACCCCCCAGCCGGAGGAAATTGCGGCGTTCAGGTACTCGATGAAGTCCGGCACCTCCTTCATCTCGAGTTCCCGCGCCACTTCAGCGTTGAATTCCATCATCTTCCTTGCCAGGAGAAGGCCGATGAAAAGGACCAGTTCGCCAATGATCGCCCCGGACGCCAGGTACAGCATCAAGCGGCCCATGCGGGCCCGGAGCCGGGCGCGAAGCGAATGATGCACCTGTGCAGTTCGCAGGACCTCGGGCAAGCGGCCGCTGTCGATTCCTGCTCGCACCAGGCCGCAGTACTCCGGTGGAAAGGATTCCGGGTGTCTCCCGAGCGCGTCCGCCAGGGACGTGCCCTCGTCGATCTCACGGGCGACCCGGGCCAGGCCCTCGCGCAAGGAGCCGTCGCGGACGATGACGGAGAGGAGCCGGAGGGCGGGCGGGAGCGGAAGTCCCCTCTCGATCACCGAGCCCAGCAGGCCGTTGAATTCAGAGAACTCGCGGGCAGAGGCAGGCACCGGGACTCCTTCGTGTGAAGTTCAGAAGGAAGAATACCCCGTCCCCAGGCTGCCGGCGCAGGAATGCTAATGCAGGCGAGCAGCGATGAAGGCTTCGTCGAGGTTCGCGACCGGAATAATCTCGATGCCCGGCGCGGCTCCGATCGCCTTGACGTTGTCCTTGGGGACGATGGCCCGGGCGAAGCCCAACCGTCGGGCCTCGGCGACCCGGGCAGCGGCTTGCGTTACCCCCCTCACTTCCCCCGTCAAACCCACCTCTCCAAAGACGACCATCCGTTCAGAGACCGGCCGGTCGCAGATGCTCGACGCAAGCGCCGTCGCGATGCCCAGATCGGCCGCCGGCTCGTCGATGTGGACGCCGCCGACCGCGTTCACGAAGATGTCCTCCTTGGCCGTAGAGAACCCGCAGCGCCGCGTGAGAACGGCCACCACGATCATCATGCGATCGCGGTCGACGCCGCTAACCCGGCGGGAGACGTTTTCTGCGTGCACGCTGGGCGTCGTCAAGGCCTGGAGCTCGATCAGGAGTGTCCGGGATCCGATGAAGGTGGGAGTGACGACGCATCCTTCGCGGGCATGGGTATCGCGGCCCAGAAACAGTTCGCTGGGATTGGCCACCTCCGCAAGTCCATTGCCGACCATCTCGAAGATCCCGATCTCGTTGGTCGAGCCGAAACGATTCTTCACTCCCCGGAGCAGCCGGAAGGTCTGGAAGCGGTCGCCCTCGAAATAGAAGACCGCGTCGACGACATGCTCCAGCGTCCGCGGCCCGGCGATCGAGCCCTCCTTGGTGACGTGACCCACGATGAAGAGCGAAATGCCGAGGCGCTTGGCGAGAAACGTCAGCTCCGCGGAACACTCGCGCACCTGAGAGACCGTCCCGGGCGCACTGGGAATCTCCGGCCGGTAAATCATCTGGATGGAATCGATGACCGCGAACTTCGGTCGCTCCTCCTCCAGGTACTTTCGAATGACGTTGAGATTCGTTTCGCTGACAATGAAGAGGCTCGGCGAATTTACGCCCAGGCGGTCGGCCCGCAGCTTGGTCTGGATGACCGATTCCTCGGACGAGACGTACAGGACGGGCAGCCCCTGGCCGGCGATCTTCTGGCACACTTGGAGAATCAGAGTGGACTTCCCGATGCCCGGGTCACCGCCGATCAGGGCGACGGATCCCATGACGATGCCTCCGCCCAGAACGCGGTCAAACTCTCCGATCCCCACTACCACGCGGGGCCGTTCGACCGGCTGGACCTCGGTGATGGAGACCGGCCGTTCTTCGGACAGGACCGGGCGGCGGGCACCCTCTTCAGGACGGACCACTTCTTCGACGAGCGTGTTGAATTCGCCGCATTCGCCGCACTTGCCGACCCACTTGGGGGCACGGGCGCCGCAGCTTTGACACACGAACTCCACTTTCATCTTGGCCATAGGGGCGCAGAATCGAGGAATTGGTACAAAGAACCAGTCAGAACCAGTGTTTGATATCACGCCGCTGGGTCGGAATAGGTCCCATCTGCGGCGGATGGGAGGCCTGCCGTGCCGTGTCCTCGTCCGAATCCCGGGCGCAAGCGTCGAGGGGGTCCCCTGGACGGCGGGGGCCGACTCTCAGGGCTGCCTCTTCCCCCACTTTTTGTCGAGCAGCCTTTTGAAGCGGCGGTCTCTTCGAACGTTCTCCAGATCCGGGTCCCGGAGGAGATGTCGATAGTCGCGATAGCCGAGATCGAAGGCCCGATGCAGCGCGTCGAACGCCGCATCCAGGTTGTCCAGATGCGAGTAGCTGCAGGCCAGGTTGTAGTGGGCGATGGGATCTTTCGGGCGGAGGCCGGC
>DATGFI010000096.1:0-7944 GCA_035309205.1 Planctomycetota bacterium
GGATCGACCGGCGTCAGGGACTCTTGGCGGGCTCGACGAGGGCGCTGCAAAGGCGCCGGAAGTGGGGCTTCTCGACCTGCTCGTTGACGATCAGGATCGACGCCTGGGAGAAGAGGGACGCCGCCAGCCCGAACCACGAGCCGCAGGCCAGGGCGATTCCGTAGGTCTGCAAGTAGCCGAGGGTATACATCGGATCCCTGAGGAAGCGATAGGGGCCCGTGCGGCAGGGTTCGAAGCGTTCTTTGGGCACGAAGAAATCGTGCCAGGTATAACTGTCCAGTCCGAGGCAGCGCACCGCCCAAGCCTTGGTCCACACGCCGACGACGATGAGGAGCACCCCAGCGGCGATGAAGCCCCCCTCCCAACCCTCCCAGCCGATCGTCGAGCGGGTCGCGACGCAAAGCGAGGCGAACGCGATGCCATCGACATTCTGGAGTCGCAAAACCCGGCGGTGGAAGGCTTCATGGCGGGCCTCCGCCGACGCGCGGGGCTCGATCCCCAGCCGGAGCGACTGTGCCCGGAGCTCCAAAGAAACATAAATGACGTAACTCAGGCGGGCCACGGCGAAGCAGGCCAGGGCGAGCGGTCCCTGCTCGGGAAGAAGGGCGAGCGCCGCCCCGCATCCGAGGGCGGCGAGATGGACCGACAGATCGATGAGAATACGGGACGGCGGCCAGCTGGCTGGTGCTCCCAAAGGTATTGCTCCCTCTCGCGTCTATATTAAGCCTTCGCGAGCTGGCTCCGTCCAGCACAGAGTGCAGCGGTCTGCCGTCCGGAGGTTCCTGGACGAGGGGCTTCCAGGGCGCTTTCTCCCTTGACCTGAGCTCGGGGGGTCCCTATAATTCGCCTTCCTATGGCACATAAGAAAGGCGGCGGCTCGTCCAAGAACGGCCGCGATTCCCATTCCAAGCGTCTGGGCATCAAGATTGGCGATGGCCAGGCCATCCGCGCCGGAGGTATCATCGTGCGTCAGCGCGGCGCCCGCTGGGTCGAAAACAACAACGTGGGCAGGGGCCGCGATTTCACCCTGTTTAGCCTGGTCGACGGCAAGGTCAAGTTCGAGTCGGGCCAGCGCGTCAGCGTCTATCCGGCCACCGCGGCACCGGTCGCGACGCCCGGGACGCCGGCGGCCGCCGCCAAGCCCGCCCCCGCCAAGAAGTAGGTTGAGGACTGCGAGAGACCGATGAGCGGCACGACGGCGCCCCGGACGCTCTCGCTCGGCCTTACTCTCCTGCTGCTTACGAAGGGGACCCGCTAGAGGTATCTCTGGCGGCGCTCCCCAGAATCCCGAAGTTTTAGGATAGAGAGTAAGCAGATTCCGAGGACCATCATGCGAAAAATCATCGTCTTCGATACGACCCTCCGCGACGGAGAGCAGTCTCCCGGCTTCTCGATGAACGTGGCCGAGAAGGTTTCGCTGGCCGAGCAGCTCGCCCAGCTGGGAGTCGACGTCCTTGAGGCCGGCTTCCCGGTCGCCTCCAACGACGACTTCGAAGCCGTGCGACAGGTGGCCAAGGCCGTCGCCGGCCGCGCCTGCGTCGCTGCGCTCTGCCGCACCAAGGCCCAGGACCTGGATCGCGCAGGAGAGGCTCTGAAGGGGGCCGCCCGAAGCCGCATCCACACCTTCATCGCGACCAGCGATCTGCATCTCCAGCACAAGCTGAAAATGAGCCGCGACGAGGTCGTCGAGGCCGCCGTCTCCGCCATCAAGCACGCGCGGAAGTACACCGACGACGTCGAGTTCTCGGCGGAAGACTCGACCCGCAGCGACCGCGACTATCTCTGCCGCGTGGTCGAGGCGGTGATCAAGGCCGGCGCCCGGACGGTGAACCTTCCCGACACCGTCGGCCACACGGTTCCCTGGGAGTATGCCTCGATGATCAAGGACGTGCTGACCCGCGTCCCGGGGGCGTCCAACATCGTCATCTCCGTCCATTGCCACAACGATCTGGGCCTGGCGGTCGCGAACTCGCTGGAGGCGATCCGCGCCGGGGCCGGACAGGTGGAGTGCACGGTCAACGGGATCGGGGAGCGGGCGGGGAACGCCGCTCTGGAAGAGATCGTCATGGCGCTCAAGCACCGTGCCGCCGATTTCCAGGCCGACACGGGCGTGCGCACCGAGGAGATCATTCCGACGAGCTCGCTCCTGGTCGAGATCACCGGCGTCCCGGTGCAGCCCAACAAGGCGGTCGTCGGGTCCAACGCCTTCGCCCATGAGAGCGGCATCCACCAGCACGGCGTGATGGCCAAGCAGGAAACCTACGAGATCATCAACCCCGAGTCGGTCGGCGCCAACAGCCGGCTGCACCTGGGCAAGCATTCGGGCCGCCATGCGTTCCGGCGCAAGCTGGTCGAGCTGGACGTCGACTTGGACGAGGCCGCGTTCGAAGCGGCCTTCGTCAAGTTCAAGGAGCTCTGCGACCGGGTAAAGAACGTGACGGACGACGATCTCCGCCAGCTGGTGGGGATTTCGGGCGACGCGCCTCACGCGGGCCCGTTCATCCTGGAGCACCTCCAGTTCACCAGCGGCACGGACATCGTCTCGCACGCCACGGTCACGATGAAGGTCTTTGAGGAGACGGTGATCCGCTCCGCGTGGGCCTACGGTCCGATCGAGGCGGCCTGCAAGGCGATCGACCAAGCCTGCTCGATGACGGGCAAGCTGCTCGACTACACGGTGAAGGCGGTCTCGGCCGGCAAGGACGCCGTCGGCGAGGTGCGCGTGACCGTGGAGCACGAAGGCCGCAAGGCCGAGGGACGCGCGTCGAGCGTTAACGTCGTCGAGGCGAGCGCCCGGGCCTACGCGCAGGCGCTGATCAAGCTCGCCAAAATGACGGGCAAGATCGCCGCCAAGCCGCACGCCTAACCGGCCCGGAAGCCCCGGTTCCTGCGACAGAGGCAGTCCGTCCGCGATCAGCCCCGGGGAGGGAGGGCGAGAAGCCGGAGGGTGCCGTCGGCCTCCCGGCGCTAGACCCGGCGCATGATGCGGGGGTTGGCCGCTTCGAGGCCGAGGAGCTCGTACACCTTCGCGATCAGCGCCCGCATTCCGGTGGACTTGGACAGGAATTCGTCGGCACCCAGCTCCGTCAGCCTCGCTTCAAGGTTCGGGTGCTGGCGGATGGCGTCGCGGGTGTGGGCCGAGTAGACCACCATCTTCATGCGGCGGTCCCGGTGGCTCTGGATCGCGGCCATGACCTCGTCGCCGGTGATGTCGGGAAGCATGAAGTCGATGAGGCAGAGGTCCGGTTTGTAGTTCTCGGCCATCATGACGCCGTCTTTCCCCCACGTGGCGAACTTGGCTTCGATGCGGGCGTCCCGCTCCAGCTCCAGCTTCATGATGTTGGCGAAGTTGATCTCGTCGTCGATGATCAGGACCCGGCGCTTGCGCAGGCCGGTGGTGAGGGGAACGTTTCGGGAGCGGCGCATGTAGAGGTCGAGTTCCGAGTTCGCCAGGTGGTACTCGCCCGTATTCTGGAGGAACTGCGCCTGGAGGAGGCCGTCCTTGATGGCGCAGCGGAGTTCGTCCTCGGAAACCCCGGCGAGTTTGGCGGCTTCCGGGAGGGTGTAGATCTTCTTGGGGTTCTCAGTGGGCATCGGGCCTCCGGACAACAAAGTATATCCCAAACGGGGCAAGGTCAAACACATAAACAATGTATTCGGAGGGGGCCCCTTGTCTTTTTTCCGGGACTGGGTATAATCCCCGCGGATAGAGAGGGGGCATTCCGAAACAGACTGCCTCACGGCGATCTTGAAGATCAAGCGACCCAAGATAGGTCCATCCGTGAAGAAGGGGGATTCCATGGGCGGTACGTCACCGGCCAAGAAAGAGGCCATTCCCGAGCTCCAGAAGGTCAAAGAGGTCCCCGTCCACCGCGTCAGCGCGGAGGACATGGCCAAGAAACAGCGTGAAATCTCCGTTTCCGAGTTCTTCGCCAAGAACCGGCACCTTCTGGGCTTCGACAGCCCCCGCAAGGCCCTCCTCACCGCCGTCAAGGAAGCCGTCGACAACTCCCTGGACGCCTGCGAGGAGGCCCGCATCCTGCCCGAAATCGAGGTCAGGATCGAGGTCGCCGGCGGCCTGAAGGCGCTCGAAACCCCCAAGGCCGAGGCCAAGACCGAGCCCGGCAAGCCCGCCGATCCCCCGAAGGGCCCCTCGGTCGCTCAGGCGGAGCGCTTTATCGTCACCGTCACCGACAACGGTCCGGGCATCGTGCCCGAGCAGATCGGCCGGATCTTCGCGAAGCTTCTCTACGGATCGAAGTTCCATCGGCTCCGCATGAGCCGGGGGCAGCAGGGCATCGGCATCTCCGCCGCCGGCCTGTATGGACAGCTGACCACCGGCAAGCCGGTCCGCGTCACCTCCCGCTTCAACGAGAAGAAGCCCGCCCGATACGTCGAGATTACGATCGACACGGCCAAGAACGAGCCCCGCGTGCTGGCCAACCGCGAAGCGACCGACTGGACGGCCGCGCACACCGGCACGCGCGTTGCGATCGAGCTCGAAGGCCGCTATCAGAAGGGGCGCACCTCGGTCGACGAATTCCTCGAACAGACCTCCGTGGCCAATCCACACGCGAAGATCATCTACGTCAATCCGGAAGGGCAGAACACCGTCTTTGAGCGGATGGTGGCCGAGCTTCCCGCGGCGCCGCGCGAGATCAAGCCCCACCCTTACGGCATCGAACTGGGCGTCCTGATGAAGATGCTCCAGGACACCAAGAGCCACTGGGTCGGCGGCTTCCTGTCGAGCGATTTTTCCCGAGTCTCGCCCGCCACAGCCGTCGAGATCTGCAAGAAGGCCGGCATCGACCCCAAGATGCTGGTCCGCAAGATCCACGGCGACACCGCCGAGAAGCTCTACAAGGCGATCCAGCATACCCCGCTCATGAATCCGCCGACCGACTGCCTGTCGCCCATCGGGGAGAAGGCGATCCTCGCGGGCCTCTATAAGCAGATCAAGGGCGACTTCTACACCGCGGTGAGCCGCAAGCCGGCCGTCTACCGGGGCAACCCCTTCGCGATCGAGGTCGGTCTTGCCTTCGGAACCGGCCAGGCCGGCATGGTCGAGAGCGTCATGGCGCAGGAGGATGCCGTGCCTCTGGCCGAGGGCGAGGAGGACGAGCGGGAAGGCGAGGTCCAGATGGCCCGCGTCATGCGCTTTGCCAACCGCGTGCCGCTGCTCTACCAGCCGGGCGCCTGCGCGATCACGAAGTCCGTCATCGAGACCTCCTGGCGCAACTACGGGCTTTCGCAGTCCCGCGGGGCCCTGCCCACGGGGCCGCTGGTCATCTTCGTCCACATGGCCTCCGTCTGGGTGCCGTTCACCAGCGAGTCCAAGGAAGCCGTCGCCGACTATGACGAGATCCGCAAGGAGATCCGTCTCGCCATGAACGAGGCCGGCCGTCGGCTGAGCGCGTTCGTTCGCAAGCGTGAGCGCGCGGCCCTGGAGCTCAAGCGTCGCGACGTCTTCGAGGCTTATATCGAGGAAGTCGCCGACGCCTGCAAGCGATTGAAAAAGGGAAAACTCGACTCGGAGGACCTGAAGAAAAGGCTGTCCAAGATCGCCAAGGACATCACCGGCGGCGACAAGACCGACGAGATTCTGAAAAAGAAGGGGCAGGAAGAGGAGCCCGCGGGGGAGTCGACCATCATCATCACTCCCGAAGGCGCGCAGGGAGCGGTGCCGCAGGCCCCCGGCGCGGAAGCGGCCCACCAGGCCGCCCCCACCGCCGCCGAAGTGGCGAAGGAAGACCAGGGGGCCGCCCAGGCCGCGGAGAACAAACGATCCAAAGCGGAGAAGAAGGAGAAGGGCCATGGCAAAGGAAAGCGTTGAAGACCGCCTGATCGGCCTGGCCGACGTCGTCGTCGAAGCCGCGAAAAAGAAGAAGGATCCCGAATTTCAGATTCCGGTCCGGGCCCTCTCGAACGTCGCATTCAACGAGAAGCGGCGCATCATCGAGATGAAGAACGCGACTACGGGCCGCTCATTCTTCAACCTGGGCATGGCCAAGAAGTTCATGCAGACCATGCTCGTGGCCGATGCTCTGGCCGAGCTGCAGCGGGCCGACTGCACGACCTCGCTCCGGGAAATCTACTACCGCACCAAGCATACGCTCAAGGAATCCAGCGAAAACACCTTCGACGATCAGTCGGAAAGCGATCCGGTCATCGAGGACCTGGAGGTCACTCTGGAGGCGCTCCGCGAGGAGCTTCACGTCTCCGCCGAGGGGCGCGGCTCGATCGTGGGCAACATCACCCTCGTGGACAACGGAGATCCCATTGATTGCACCCGGGCCGGCAAGGCCGGGCACACGGTCCCCTCGATCGTCGAGGATCCCGGCTTCACCATCAAGAAGTGCAACGCCGACTTCGTCCTGCTCATCGAGAAGTCGACGCAGTTCAACCGGCTGTCCGAGGACAAGTTCTGGAAGAAGCACAACTGCATCCTCCTCACCGGCAACGGCCAGCCCCCGAGAGGCGTCCGCCGCCTCTGCCGTCGCATTCATGACGAGTGGAAGAAGCCGGTCCATGTTCTGGTCGACAACGATCCCTGGGGCTACTACATCTACTCCGTCGTGAAGCAGGGCTCGATCAATCTGGCCTTCGAGAGCCAGCGGATGGCGATTCCCGACGCGAAATTCATCGGCCTGTCGAGTTTCGATCCCGAGAAGCACAAGATGCCCCGAAACCTGGGCATCAAGCTCAAGGACAACGACATCACCCGGGCCAAGGAGCTCCTGGCCTATCCCTGGTTCCAGAAGAAGGAATGGCAGAAGGAGATCAAGCACATGCTCGCCAGCGGCCTCAAGTACGAACTGGACGCGCTGGCTAACAAGGATTTCCGCTACCTGACGACGGATTACCTACCGAAGAAACTCAAGGACAAGGACTTCCTGGACTAGGGCGCCGCCCAGGGATTTCCTCGGGATTCGTGAACCCTCGGCGGCTTTGGACGTCTAATACAACGATGCCGAAGCTCAATCTGCTGCTGATGGGCGTCCTAACGGCTGCCGTCGTCGCCGGCGCCGGTTTCCTCGTCCTCCGCGCCCCTTCCTCCGAGGAGAAGGCATCCGTCCGGGTGGAGAAGCTGCTCCGGAAGCTGGCGGACCCCGATTCGGACACCCGTCGGGAAGGGGAGGACGAATTCCGCCGGATGGGACAGGCGGCCCTCGCGCCGCTCCTGAAGGCCTCGACGTCCGCCGATCGCGTGCTGGCGGAGCGCGCGGCGAAGCTCCTCCCGGAATTCCAGCCGCCGGCTCCCAGGATGCCCGGACCTCCGGAACGCCCGGGCTCCCTGATGGGCGGCCTCCAGCCCGATGAGGCGTCGTTTGAGATCCTCTGTGCCGGAGCTCCTGAGAAGGCGCAGCGGACCGGAGCCTACCTCGTGCAAATCGCCAATGCCGGCAAGACTCCGGTCCTCGTCGCTCTCCCCCCCGAGAAATCGCCCTGGCACGCGGCCTGGTTCGAGATCGAGGACGACCGGGGCCGGCTGACCCGAGTCGACGCGGAGCCGATCCAGCCCCCGGATCCCCGGGGCAGCGTCGTCGTGGTGGGGCCGGGGTCCTGCGGCGGCCTCTACTGGGGCTGGAAGAGCTTGCGGGAAACGCTGCTCAAGCCCGAGATTCGAAGCGTCCGTTTCGTCTACGACGCTTCAGATCCCCTCTACCGGGCGACCGCGGAGAAATTCGGAGGCGGCGCACTCCTCCCTCCGGTGAAGATGGCGTCCAAGACCTTCCAGCTCACCGAAGTCCGCTAGGCGGCAGGGGCCTGCCGCGGGCTGGGACTAGCCGTTGCTCTCGAGGTCGACGGCGCCCTTGGCCACCCGCCGAAGCTCGCCCATGGGCGGGAGCGACGAGAGGTCGTCCGTGAGCCGGCGGGCGGGATCGTTCGAGTGGCGAAGCTCCTGGAGCTTCGCCTCGGGCAGGTCAAACGGCAGTTTCTGCC
>DATGFI010000097.1:0-4702 GCA_035309205.1 Planctomycetota bacterium
CTGCTTACGAGACATTTCGGTCTGGCGGGGTTACCGTCGATCCCCTGATGAAGATGGGCGACCCTGCTCGGGAAATTCTCGAAGTCTGCCAGGCGGAGAAGGCCGATCTCATTGCGATGACCACCCATGCCCGGGTCGGTCCTACGCGCTGGATGATGGGAAGCGTTACCGAGAAAGTCCTTCGCTCGTCCAGCGTGCCTTTGCTCGTGGTGCGGCCAAGGACGTCCGGAGCAAATCTGACGGCCACCTCACGGGCGTTGCAGGGGACCAGTGTCTGAACTTCTCCCGGGTCGCTGGGAGACAGTATCCTTGAGCTCCACGGCCCCTGCAATCCGAGGTCGACAGAACAATCCACTCGAGATACGGCAAGAGACGGGCTGTTTACACCCAGCTGCGATCTCGACCTGGACTGCGACCTCGATTCTGGACTGAGGAGAACTTCTGACGAACCCCGCAGATTCGAGCACGCTCCGAGGGAGAGACGGCATCCTCCCGGTTCCAGGGCCAATGGCCATCGAAGGTTGCCCCCGATCTTCAGGTCACGATCGGGGCTTACTGCGTGAATCACGTCTCGCCTCCGAGCGTCGAAATACCAGGAGTATTGGAACTCACCTGCGCGTTCCCAGGGCGTCGGGGCGTGCACCTGCAGACTTGACGGGTTCCAAAAGCAGGGCTACCCCGTAGAGGGCCACACGCAATTGCCTTGGCCTGATGTTTGCTGCCTTGCTGTTGGAAGGACGCTCATGCTGAATCCGCTCCGTCGATGGGTTGGTATCGGTGATGAAGCCCCTTGGGCTCCCCGGGCGGATCTCTACAGAACCAGGGGAGGCTGGCTGATCAAGGTGGATCTGGCCGGGGTACACCCCACTCAAATCGATGTTGCGCTTCAGGGGTCGCGCCTCATCGTCTCCGGCTCCCGCCGTGATGAAGTCGTTAAGGAAGGTTGGCAGCACTACCAAATGGAGATTACCTACAGCCGTTTCGAGCGCGTTCTTGAGCTTCCCGAGTCGGGGGAAGGATGGAGTTTCCATAGTCAATACCGCCAGGGCATGCTTCTGATCGAGTTGAAGAGAGAGGGATGCCGTGAAGAAGCGTGAACTGCTCCCGATCCTGCCGCTGGTTCCGATGAAGGGAGCCGTTCTGTTCCCGCACATGGTGATGCCTGTTTCGGTGGGCCGAGCTCCTTCGCTCGCTGCGGTGGAAGAAGCCCTTTCCAGTGCGGAAAAGGAACTGATCGTGACCTCCCAGCGCGACCCCGCAGCCGACGAACCTCCGTGGAGCGAGCTGTACCATGTTGGGACCAAGGCGGTGATCCGCCGAGTGTCCCGGTCCGACGGTCGGATCGATCTCGTCCTTCAAGGGATTGACCGCGTCGATCTGATCGAAGAGAGGACGGAAGCGACCCACCGCCGGGCTGCCTATCGGGTCCGCACATTCCTTGAAGAACCCGGTCCCGAGGTCGAGGCGCTCCGACGCGAACTTCTGGAGCTCTCGGAAAAGCTGGCCTCCTTGTCCTCGATCCCGGATGCTGCCGATGCGATCCGCCTCCTCGCCCGGACGAATGAGACGGCGCGGTTTCTGTTCTTCGCGATATCGATGCTGAGTCTTTCCGTTGAGGAAAGCCAGTCGCTTCTGGAGGCGAAGTCGCTGCTGGAGGCCCTCAAACTGGCCCATTCCCATTTCGTCCGGGAGAGCAAGATCCTCGAAGTGCGTCGTCAAATCTCCAGCCAGGCCCAGACGGAGATCAGCAAGCAACAGCGCGAGTTCCTGCTCCGTCAGCAGCTTCAGGCGATTCAGCAGGAGCTGGGCGAGGAGAGGCCGGAGCAGGCCGAAGTCAGGATTCTACGGGATCGATTGGCGCAGGCGAAGCTCCCGGAAGAAGTCCGCAAGGAGGCCGAGCGCGAACTCGCGAAGCTGGAAAAGCTTTCGCCAATGTCCCCGGAGCATGGCGTGACCCGTTCTTATCTCGAGCTCGTCATGGAGTTGCCGTGGGATAAGAGCACCGAGGCGGAGCTCGATCTCTCGAAGGCCCGTCGGATACTGGACGAGGACCATTTCGGTCTGGAGGAGATCAAGGATCGAATCCTCGAGCACCTGGGAGTCCTCAAGCTGAACCCCAAGGCAAAGGCTCCGATCTTGTGCTTCGTCGGCCCGCCCGGAGTGGGGAAGACGTCGCTGGGGAAGTCGATCGCGCGCGCCTTGGGTCGGACCTTCGAACGAATGAGCCTGGGCGGGCTGCATGATGAATCCGAACTCCGCGGGCATCGTCGGACGTACATCGGAGCGATGCCCGGGCGACTCCTGCAGGCCATCCGCCGGGCCCGGGTGAACAATCCGGTGCTCATGCTCGACGAGGTGGACAAGCTCGGGCGGGATTTCCGGGGTGATCCGGCGGCGGCGCTTCTGGAAGTGCTCGATCCGGAGCAGAATGCGGCTTTCAGGGACAACTATCTTGATCTTCCGTTTGATCTGTCAAAGGTGTTCTTCGTAACGACGGCCAACGCCCTCGATCCAATTCCCGCGCCGCTCCTTGACCGGATGGAGGTCATCTTCCTTTCCGGCTACAGCGAGGAAGAGAAGATCGAGATCGCGCGGAGGTATGTGATTCCCAGACAGCTCCGCGAGGCCGGTCTGCGGGGAGGCGAGTGGGAAATCAGTCCGGAGGCGCTTCGGTTCCTGATTTCCCGCTATACCCGAGAGGCCGGTGTCCGTCAGCTGGAGCGCGCGATCGCCCGACTCCTGCGGAAGGCGGCACTCCTGAGGACCGAGAAAGGCGTTTCGGGACCGTTCCGGCTGGAAATCGACGATTTGACGAGAGCCCTGGGACCCGCGATGTTCTTTCAGGAACAGGTCCGCGGGGTGCTTCCGGCCGGGGTCAGTGCGGGCTTGGCCTGGACGGAGAGCGGAGGGGACGTGCTCTACGTCGAGGCGGCGCTTGTTCCCGAACGTGAAGGGATCACCATGACCGGCCAACTGGGCCCGGTCATGCAAGAATCCGCTCGGGCTGCGCAGAGCTTCGTCCTTTCACATGCGGCCGAGCTGGGCATTGATCGAACCCTCCTGAAGGGGAGAGGAGTCCACCTCCACGTGCCTGCCGGAGCAATTCCCAAGGATGGTCCGTCGGCGGGGGTAACCATCGCGGCTGCATTTTCATCCCTCTACACGGGTCGGCCTCTTCGCTCCGACACCGCAATGACCGGGGAGATGACATTGACCGGATTGGTTCTTCCCGTAGGCGGGATCCGGGAGAAAGTGTTGGCCGCCCGGCGCGCCGGCTTCAGGCGGGTCGTCTTGCCGAAACAGAACGAGAAGGATCTCGCGAAACTGCCCGACAGCGTTCGCTCGGCGATGGAGTTCATCCTCGCCGATGAGATCCAGGACGTCTTCAATGCCGTCCTCCTGACGGACGCCCCGCTGCAGCGGAAGGCCGGTTAGGTAGTCGTTGCGAGCCCGGGCTTGAGCCCCCTTGGAAGTGCTCTCCCGGGCGAATTCTGCCGATCAAGAACGTCCTTCGGAGATCGGGATCCTGTCGACCCAATCGAGTCCCATTGAGGTGATTCAGATGTCTGCTGATTCCGGCGATTCGCCTCGGGATTCCAGGTATTTTCCGGCGTTGTGGGATTCAAAACGGTAGGGTCTCGCGGCTCTTGGAGGATAGGATAAGCGAACTGTTCTGAAACGATGGACGATTACGTGGAGCCGCCGATGTCCCAGGCCGATCTCGGAGAGCCGCATTCTCCGCTGAAGGACGAATTGTTTCTTGAGACTGCGGAGGCGCGGCCTTTGCGGCTTCTGGCGGAATATCTGGAACCTCTGCATCAGCTTCGTCGAGAGGGCATCCACGATACGATCGTTTTCTTTGGATCCGCTCGCCTGTCAGCGACCGGCCCGCTGGGGCGCTATTACGAGGATGCTCGACTTCTCGCTAAGTCTTTGACGAAGTGGTCCAGGGAACTCCAAACCTCCAGGCGTCGCTTCGTTGTGTGTTCCGGCGGGGGGCCCGGAATCATGGAAGCGGCGAATCGGGGCGCGACGGAAGCCGGAGGGAAGACGATTGGCCTCAATATCGGACTTCCGAATGAACAGCGGCCGAACCCCTATATTACTCCGTCTCTGAACTTCGAATTCCGCTACTTCTTCATGCGCAAGTTCTGGTTCGCCCATCTGGCCAGGGCCCTGGTCGTCTTTCCCGGAGGCTTTGGAACCCTAAACGAGCTCACCGAGATTCTCATGCTTCTCCAGACTGGAAAGGTCAAACGACGGGTGTTGGTGCTCCTTTATGGGACCTCCTTCTGGAAGGAGGTCTTGAATCTTGACGCATTGGTCCGGCAGGGAATGATTGCGGAGAACGATCTTGGGCTTTTTCGATGGAGCGATACGCCCGAGCAGGCATTCGCCCAGCTGGAGGCGTACCTGACGTCCCAGTGTCTTCCGGAGTTCGGGGCCGAGACGCCGGCGATCGCAGCGTCCACCTGCAGCCCAAAACGAACGAGAAAGGGACCCGACGAGCCGGGACGTCTGTGACCGGTCGAGAACATCGGGCCTCCGGCGTTACCGCGTCCTCGCCTGGAGCCAATACCTCGAGCGAAGGGCGCTGATCCTTAACTCCGGGCGCGCGCATTCGCGGCCATCTGCTTCCGGGTCGTCTTCTTCGGCGTCGGCGTCCGGACCAGAAGCAAGGGGACTTCCGTGGAGCGCAGCA
>DATGFI010000098.1:0-3016 GCA_035309205.1 Planctomycetota bacterium
CAGGAGCTCCATGACCTGGCGGGCCATGTTGCTCGGGATGGCGAAGCCGATCCCCTGAAAGCCGCCCGTGCGCGAGGCGATCGCGGTATTGATGCCGATCAGCTCTCCCCGAAGGTTGACGAGCGCTCCCCCGGAGTTCCCGGGATTGATCGCGGCGTCGGTCTGGAGGAAGTCCTCGTAGTCGGTGACGCCCACGTTCGCCCGTCCCTTCGCGCTGATGATGCCCCGCGAGACCGTTTGCCCGATGCCCATCGGATTCCCGACGGCGAGGACCGTCTCTCCGATCCGCATTTTCGAGGAATCGCCCAGCGGCAGGACGGGCAGGCCCTTGGCGTCGATCCGGAGGACGGCCAGATCCGTCTTCCGATCCGTGCCGACCACCTTCGCGACGAACTCGCGCCGGTCGGCCAGGACGACCCGGACGTCCCGGGCGTGATCGACCACGTGGTTGTTCGTCAGGATGACCCCGTCGGAGGCCACGATGGCGCCCGATCCGAGCGACTGCTGCTCTCCCCGGGGAGCGGTCCCGAAGGGGTTCTCAAAGCCCGGGGCGAACGGCGATCCAGCCGCCGCCGGACGACTCGTGTAGATGCTGACCACCGCGGGAGAGACCCGTTCGGCCACGTCCGGGATCGACGCCTCGGTAGCGTGGTCCTGAAGGGCCAGGGCCGCCGGGGCGGGAGGAGCTGCCGCCAAACCCGGGATGCCGAAGGCCAGAACCAGACACGCCGTCGCCAGGCCCGCCGCTCCCGCCCAGGCCATCCATCGAATCATCCGAGCGCTTCCAACCATAGGCTCCTCCATCGCGATCCAGCAAGGTTCTTGGTGTTCCGATCATTCATGGGATTCCGCGACACGGGCTTGCGCCCTCCGGAAACCTCCGGGCCCTTCCCGCGACCCGGAATCCTTAAGATCCGCTCCTTCCGCCGCCGTGATGCACCGCGCGTACCCATGTTCCGCTTTCGTCCGGCTTCTAGAAGCTGACCCTCCACAAGCATATACGTGACTCCTCCGCAAGTGGATAGATCCGTTCCGGCCCCGAGCAGGGTTGAGTCTGCTTCAACCTTCCTGACCTCCACGGTTAGATCCAGGAGTTCATGGGGTCAGAGTCCCTGAGCGAAGCGGTAGAGCTCTACCTGGGACGGAAGTCCTTGGATTTCCCCCGCGCAATCGAAAGCGTCTGCCACCGGTCCGAGGCGAGATGTTTCGAGAGGAAGACCAGCTGGCCCACGTGGTAGGCGGTATGGGCGAGGGAGCGCTCGATCGCCCGGACGACGCTTTGCGACTCTCCCCGGATGGTCACCTTTCGCGCGAGATCCGCGGGGCGGAGCGAGGAAAGCGTCCCCCAAAGGCAGGTCCAGCCTCGCTTCCACACCTCGAGCAGTTCCGCTCGGCTGAGAAGTCGCTCTTCGAATTCTCCGTCCCGGTTGCGGTCCGGCTTTTCCCCGTCGCTCGTCAGGAAATCGGTCCAGCGCGAGGCGAGATTGCCTCCGACGTGGCGAACGATGACGCCCAGGCTGTTGGACTCCGAGTCGAGCCTCGCGTGGAGCCGGGCGTCGTCCGTCACCTGCGCGAGCGCCTTCTCCCCGAGGCCCTGATAACGCGCGAACTCCCCGCGGACGGATTCGAGGTAGTCGTCCATCGGATCGCCATTCTACCGGGCCTGGAGGATCCGGCGCAACGGGGATGCCTCCCGGCACTCCCCCCTCGCACTCCTTCATCAATGTCCCAACTCTTTCCCGCGCCGTAGATCGCGCCGCACGTTCGTGTTATCCTACTCTTGAACTCTTCTGCATCGGAGACGGAGATGCTGCCGACCTTCCTCGTGGGGACGCTGCTTTTCGCGCTTCAGGACTCTTCATCGCCCAAACTCCAAAAGACGCCCCCCGACGGCAAGATCGAGCACTTGGATTCCATCAGTGGTCCGGTCTGCTTCAACAATGACGGCTCCCTGGCCGCAGTCCTCCTCGCCGACACGTCGGAGGTCATCCTGATCGATTTTGCGGCGAGGAAGAAACTCCGAACCCTCAGCGGGCTCAAGCGGATCAATCGGAGGGGCTATATCGTTCCGGCCGTGGTCCCCGTGCTCGCCTTCAGCCGCGACTCCCGCTTCCTCCTGGGCGGACTGTTCACCACCTCGGAAAAAGGAGCGGGGCCCCAATTGATCTGGGAGGTTCGGAGCGGCAAGGCCTGGGGACAGTTCCGGGCGTTCGAAGGTCCGATCACCGCGATCGCCTTCACCAACGATGGAAAGGCCTTCGTGACCGCTGGATCGAACGACGCGCATGCACTCTCGGCGGATCTCGTGAAGGTCTGGGCCTGGGACTCCGATCATCCGGGGGTCCCGAAAACACCGCTGCGGACGCTGGAGGTGAACAACCGGGAAATCACCCTCGGACCTGGGGAGAAGACGATCCTCAGCAGACCTTCGGAGAGGGGGTACGAGAGTATCGATTTCGAAACGGGCGAACTTCTGCAGAAGGTCGAGACTCCCCTCTCCCCGGGCCAATCGACGTGGTTCGGGGCGAATTGCTCCCAGCTCAGCCCGGATGGAAAGCTTCTGGCCATCGGTTCTGGCTTCTGGCGGGAGGCCAGGCCGGACCGATCCGATCCCCAGGGAGTCCTCAGGCTCTGGAACGTCGCCGACACCTCCTTGCGCCGGGAGTTCCTTTCGGCCCGGATGGTCCTGGGCGTTTCCTTCACCCCGGATTCCAAGCGGGTTGCGGTGACCGCCAAGATCACGCCGAGTTATAACCCATGCCGGACCTGCATCTACGACGTGGAGAGCGGGGACTGCCTGCGGCGGATCGAAGGGGAGTTCTCGGATGCCGTCGTCACGCCGGACGGCGAATGGATCGTCTCCGCCGGGACGGACGAGATCCTCCTCTGGAAGATGCCCCCTTAGCGCGCCTGCTTCCCCGTCGGTCCCAGCCGCCCCAGGAGGCGGCTCTTCCCTCGGGATTCGCTTTGACGGACTCGTGGCGAACGTCACCGAACCATGAGCTAGAATGGGGAA
>DATGFI010000099.1:0-6939 GCA_035309205.1 Planctomycetota bacterium
CCCGAAGGTGATCGCCTCGGAAGAGGACGTCCAGAAGCTGAAGACCTCTCTGCCGAATCTCGTCGTCGAGTGGACGCAGCCCGACCAGGCGACCACCGAGAAGACGAAGGCAGCGTTCCTTCGCCAGTTCGAGAAGGAGAAGGAAAAGAAGTAGCCGTCCCTCCGGATTCAAGCCTCATCCGGGAGGACCATGAAGAGCGCCGGGACTATGGCCCCAGGCCCCGGAGATGCTCTTAGAAATCGGGCGGATGGGAACGGGGGGAGCCGCGTGCGCGCAAGCCCCCCGGCCCAATCCCCTCGCGAGTGCCGGCCATCCTTTTGCTTTCCCCACCCCCAGCCTCCCGACCGAGAACGGGACACCCGGGAATCTGCAGGTCCGTTCTCCTCCTGGCCGGCGGGTCAGCGGAGGGTCCTCATCACCGTCCCGACCGGAAAGCTTCGCCGTCGATGGGCGCGGTGGACTACGGGGTCGCAGTGCCGACGGGTTTCTGAGAGAGATCGATGTCCCCCATCCGGGAGGTCTGGCCGGCCTCGACCTGGGCATCCGGCTTCTCTCTCAGGCGTCGGATCCATCCGGAGTTCCCGGGAGGCTGCCAAAGCAGCCGGTAGGAACCACAAGGCACGTCTGGGAAGGTGAATCGCCCATCCACATCCGAAACGGCGTGGAATTCGACGCCCTGGCGTACTTCGTTGAACATGCCAAGGAAGGAACTGGAGTCGAGGAGCCGTACCAGCTTGACCTGGCAGCCGACGACGCCCTCCTTCCGGAAATGGATCCGTCCCTCGACGTGTCCGGTGGGAGCGGGTCCGGCCGGTCCCTCGGGGGATGGCTCCCGGAGCTCCGCCAGAATCTCGTGCTTCAGTTCCGCTTTGAGGGCGGCCCGGTCGGATTCGCCCGTCGCGCAACCCGTCAATAACGAAGCAAGTATCAAGAGTGTTCTCATGGATTCACCTCCCGGATCGTCCGGAGGAATTCTTCGGATCCCCATTCGGTACCGAAGAACTCGTCGTGATAGTTCCCACGGGCGTCGACAATTGTGACATTGAGATTATGCTCGTAAGCTCCCCCCGGCAACGGGCGGAAGTAGGTGCTGAATCGGTGGGCCAGAGGGCCCACGACTTCCGGGGACCCCGTCGCGAAGTCCCAGTTGGAGAGGTCTACCTCATTGCGCCGGGCGTAATCCCGGAGCACCTCCGGGCTGTCCTCCGGATCGAAGCTGACCACCAGGAAGTGCGGGTTCAAGTTCTCCTTCCGGGCGCAGGTCTGTGCCTCCCTCAGTTTCCGCACGGCCATGGGGCACATCGTTGACATGTTGCAGCGCGTGTAGATGAACGCCAGCACCAGGGTCTGTCCCCTGAAATCAGCGAGGTGAACCGGACGCCCGTCCTGGGTCACCAACTCGGCATCCGGAATCGGCTCGCCCGGCTTCAAAGGAGCGGGGCCCGGCGCTTCGGATGGAATCGATCTCGTCGCTTCCCGGTCCGGCTCCGGTCGGGGGGCGCTCTCCAGATGCGCGGACCACCGGGCGGCCACGATCAGGGCAGAGAGCGTGAGCCCCGAGGCCAGCAGGATCGCCGCAGGTTTCACTTGTCTCCTCCTTCCCACGGCTCCAGCGTGAGGAGATAGGCGATCAGGTCGTCGATGTCCCGATCTGAAAGCCTCATGCCGAAGGGGAGCATCTCCAGGGGCGGAGGCAGCCCCTTCGGATCCTTCTTTCCTGGAGGGTTCCCCTTGCGGATCACGTCTTTCACCGACTGGTATTGGGCAAGGAAGGCGTTGAAACGAGCGAACGGCGGGTCGGAGGAGAGGGTCTTCAGATCGGCCGCCCGCTCCATGGCTCCGACGATGGCGTCCGCCCCTTCCTTGTCCGGGATCAGCATTCGCTCAGCGAGGGTGCTCAGAGGAGGGATGGTATCCTTGATGTAGTTCCAGTTCGGCACCCCTCCCTTCCCCTTGACCCCATGGCACGTGAAGCAACCGTTGCGGTGGAATAACCAAGCTCCCCGTGCGACGTGAGATTGACCCGGGGGCGGCGGGGACTCCTGCCAGAACTTATCGGCTTTCGCCGGCTCGGCGGCGGGGATGGGCGAGCCTTCGCGGAGGACCAGCATCTGGCCTCGCATGCCAAAATGGGGATCTCCGCAGATGGTGGTGCAGTAGAATTCGAAGACACCTTCCCGGATGGGCGTGATGAGCACGTCTAAAACGTGGCCTGGGTGGACCTCGAGTGGGCCCACGGCCAAACCCGGACAGTAGAAACTATGGTTCACATCGGCGCTCTTGAGCCGGAGGAGCGTCGGCTGTCCGACCCGGAGGACCGGCCGGGCCGGGGCGAAGTGTCGATACCAATAGTTTCCGCCATCCACATTCTCCTCGGTCCACGTCCCCGTGGCAGCCACCCCGGTGAGGGTGATCACCTGGGCCCCCGGGGGCAATCGTTTCTCGACGGACTTCGCCTCATATACAAAGGGATAGAATGTTGCCGCGATGATCCCCGCAAGCGTCAGCAGCCCGGCCCCGATTTCCGCCATGGTCTCACGCATGTTCTACCCCACGTAGAGCACGAGAAAAGCGATCTCGATCACCGTCAGCAGCACGGCCACCGGGGCGAAGGCCTTCAGGGCCCGGTTCCTCGCGCCGTACATCGCCACCGAATGCCGGTACCCCTGCTTGAGCGCAAAGTAGAGGCCCTGGAGGAGCAGGAAGACCTGCACGTAGGGAGTCCAATGAGGAACGACCGGTGACCAGGCGAGGTGAGCCGTCCCGAAGAGATCCCACCCCCAGCCGAACGGGTCGGAGAGGACCATCGGGATGTAGGATCCGTTCACCAGAATTAGGGGGAGACTGAACGAGACCCAGGCCATCATGCCGAACGGGACGAGCGGGTAGACGAAGCGGAGGAACGTCTCCTTCAGAGGCGGATTCACCGGAGCCTGACCGAGAATCACAATGGTCGGGGGTTTCTGGCGGCTCCACCTCCAGCCCGCCCAGACGGGGAGGAAGTAGATCGCCGGGAAGAGGACGAGCGCCGAAACCCAGAGCCCGGCGACGTAGGCGAAGAAGCCGGCCCAATTCCCTTTCTCGAAGACGTTGGCCCAGTCCTTGAGGAACCCCCAGGGACCCAGGTACAGGACTGAATAGACCAGGGCCAAGGTGACCATGATGAACGCCTTCCAGGCCTCGTCGAGGCCCTTGATCTTCGTGTCCGAGCAGAAGGGCCGGAGATTGACGGTCATGTTGTCGTAAGGGCAGGTCTTGACGCACTCCATGCAGAGACCGCAGTAGTTATTCCGCTCCATCTTGCTCGGATACATGAACCAGGGGCATCCCCAGCCCTTCTCGCCCCCGGCCAGGCAACCTTTGTCCTTGCACTTGGCGCAGGTGTCCGCCTCCTTGGAGCGCACCTCCACAACGGAGGTCATGGAATAGAGACTCAGGAAGCCGCTCACCGGGCAGACGTAGTTGCAGAAGGCCCGCTGCCGATAGAGAAGGTGCAGGACCGTAGCCACGAGGATGAGGCCTCCCAGGACGATCACGCTCACCAGAGGTCGGGTAAGGAAGTGGGCACTGAACGTGCAGAGAAAGAGGAACCCGATATTCTGGACCCAGAGGTTCGACAGCGCCTTCGGCCAGCGCCAGTTCAGGCCGAAGTAGCGGTTCCGGCCGACCACCACGCCTGGACCCTCCTTCGCCTTCTTCGGATCCACCCCCCGCGAGCGGATCAGAGCACCCCGTTGGATCCACTCCCCGAAGAACGGAAAAGGGCACATGGTGCACCAGACTCGGGAGGCGAGCGGGACCATGGCGCTGATCAGAAGGAACCACCAGAAAATCCAAACGAACACGATCAGGATATTGCGGCTTCCGACGGGTGTGCCGAATACCCCGGTCGTAAGGAAGAGCATAAAGAAGAGAAGGTTCGGGAGGACCACGGCGAATTGGAACCACCGTCGCTTGACCAGCCATTTGAGCGGGGGGAGCGCGCGCAGAAGATCGATCCGCCAGGGCTTATCGACAGGAGCGGGGGGGGGCGCGGCCGAGCCCGGAGCGGGTTCGGTCAGCGGCTGGGGGATGTTTCCGGAGGGGCTCATGAGGTCCTCAATTTCTCTTCGAGGAAAGAGGCGTGGCCGGTTTCCATTTCCGCGAGCTCCCGGTAGAGCGCCGCGAGGGTCGGGTCCCCCGCCTGGGCCAGCGCTTTCCGGTAGAATTCCTGGGCACCCCGTTCGGCCTTGAGCGCCAGCTCATAAACGCGGCGGGGCTTCAGCGTGTCGAAGATCAGGTGCTCCCCGTCATCGAGATCCACGGCTTCGACCACGTCGGAGACGTCCACCTGGTCCAGCGGAGGCAGGGTGCCGCCGAACTTCTTCCGGAACTGGGCGTCCAGGAGCTGCTCATGATGGTCCTCTTCGGCGGCCAGCTCTTCGAATCGCTTCGCGACGTCGGGATCGTATCCCTGGAAGACCTCCGCGAAGGCCCGGAAGCGCCTGGAGTTGGACTGCTCCACATGGATGGCGAGCGCCAGGACTTCCCGCGGCGACAAGGTGTCCAGGGTGCGGCTCATGAGCGTGACTCCTTCAGGGAGACCACGAGGGCTCCGGCCAGGAGGATTCCCACGGCGAGTCCGATGCTCACCGGGAGAAGACGGTTGGGCCTGACGATCAGTTCCCCCAGCATAAAGGGATGTAGATAGCCGCACGTCTGCGAGCAGCGAAAGCGGAACTTGCCTTCCCGGTCGGCGGCGAAGACCACTTCTTCCAAGGTCTCCCGCTTCCCGGTGCTGGGATGGAGCGCCTGGACCGTCGGCCGCAGTGGGGCGGCGGTCACGTCCAGGTCGTGACCCTCCAGGTAAAATCCATGGACGACGTCTTCCGAGACGAATTTCAGGCGAACGGTGTCGCCGCGGTTCACCCGGATGACCGGCGGATCGTACTCATAGCGACGCAGGTGGACGGTGAAGCTCTTCTCCTGGGGACCCGGAATGGCGGGGGCCAGGGCGTACCCCACGGCACCCATCGAGAGGGCGACCAGGAAGAACGCCGCCAGCCATAGCGCCCGGCGACCCAGCGGTTTCCGAGTGGCGTTCATCGTATTCAGGTGCGCCGAAGGCATCCCTCCAAGGGCGAAGCAACGTCAGCGTCGGGTCGCGTGCCCCTTCGCACCCGATTCCGTGGGGCGGCCGCACCGGACCCCGGACCCAAGACCCTGCTTAGGAAGCCGGACCTCACAGCGTTCATGGCTTGATCTCGATCTCCGCCTCTTTGCCTTCTTCCACCTTGACTTCATAGGTGGCATCGAGCTGTTTGGGCTTGAGGCGTTCGTTCCAGATCTTGAGCTTCCATGTCCCGGCCGGCACGCCGGGGACCTTGAACTTTCCTTCCGCGTCGGCGATGGCGAAATAGGGGGTCTTCAGAACCACAATGTAGGAAACCATCTCCGGGTGAACCTTGCAGAGCTGGACGTAAACCCCCGGAGAGTTGAACGTATGAGAACGCTTCTGGCCCTTCCCCCAGTTGCCCAGGTTGTAGCCCTCGCCGTCCGGGGAGAACACGTTGTGCTCGAAGTCGTCATTGTTGATGAATTCGACGCTGGTCCCGACCAGGATCGGCAGCAGTCGCGGATTGAACTCCTTGTTCTTCTGATCCATGACGGTGGGCTTCTCGGGCGCTTTGAACTCCTTCCCCGGCATCACGTCGATGAAGACCAAGGTCGGGAATTTCTTCACGGAGGAGTGCTGGCAGGTGCCGGCAATCGAGCCGGTCTTCTCCTGCGCAGGGTCCCCGGTCCATTCAGGATCCGCGGCATCGAGGCACAGCCCGGCCGCGGAGCGAGCCGGTGCCGAATGGGCAGGGCAACCGAGTCCAATCAGCCATAGAACTGCGAGGCGCGCCGTTCTGGAAGTCACGGGTTCATCTCCTTACTGTTCCCACCGTCGAGCAGCATCACGGAATCCAACCCTTTCCCAAAGGGATCCTGTTAGAAGGCGAAATCCACGCCAACTCCGATGAGGGTATCGTTCTTTGCCGCCAGGTCGGCGTGAGTCCGCAGGTTGTTCGCAAGATACGTGATGGCGAAGGGGCTGATCTTGATATTGGCGCGATAAAGGATATTGGCTTCTAGAACGAGGCGTTCGACCGTATTGGATCTGCCCAAGACGTATCCGGTGGTGTCCAGGAGCCCCAGAGCCGTGCCATCGATGTCGGACCCGACGACTCCACTGGGAACCCTCAGATTCAGGTATTCGAACCGCATCAGTGGGATGAGCCAGGGATAGGCGAACCATTTGGCCTCGAGGAGGTACTCCGTCGATTTCATGGCGCCCTGGGCGGCCGCTCCGTAGGGATTGTTGTCTTCACCCAGGAGGAATCCGCCGGTGAACGTGAAGTCCTGAATCTTCCAGCGGGCATCCATGCCCCAACGTTCGTAATGGTCGTTTCTCGATTCCGTCGCGGTGGTGATGGTATTGACGGCATCGACCCTTCCGGAGCCGATGTACGCGAAGAAGCCGAGGGTGAGGCTGTCGTCCACCCAGGACCCGGCGGGAGAGCTGGAAAGTTCCTCCTTGGTCTTGGCGTCCCCCGAGGAGCCGCCTTTCCCATCAAGTCCCCGCCCGCCGAATTTGTACGAGAATTGGAAGAACCCGTCCTTTCGCGAATTTCGATCGGGGATACTCTGCTCGCCGTTGACCAGACCGAGGGCGTACTTGAAGCGGCTCTGGTAGCCATAGAGCATGAGCCCCGCCTGGGGACCCAGGACGAACCCGCTGGTAGCGACCGGGGACCAAAGCGTGCCGAAGCCGTCCGTGATGGTCCCGGGAACCGGGGTCGTCCAACTGCTCTTCAGGTAACTGACGGGACCGATCTTCTGGGAATCCTGCAGTTCGGGCAGATCAATTTCGTGGTCCCCCACATAGCCGACACTCACATTCAACCATTTCCCGT
>DATGFI010000100.1:0-6813 GCA_035309205.1 Planctomycetota bacterium
CCAAGGCCTCGCGAATCCTGGGAATGACCGAACGCCTGATGGGGCTCCGGGTGAAGAAGCACGGGATCGATTCCCGGCGCTTCCGCTCCGACTGGTAGAGCGGTCGCCAAACGCCGGAGCTTCGGCCGGGGGACGTTCTTCGCTAGACTTCCGTGGCGGATACCCATTTCCTACGCAGCGGTGGGATGGGGTCGAGGTGAAACACCCCGGCGTAGCTTGCACAGACGCTCGAAGCCTGCCCTCCCCAGGAGGGGCTCCCGTGGCATGGAGCTTGCTCTCTTTGCTACTTCACAACATCCCCAGCCCTGAGCCGGGGGGTGGAGTCCCTCACATCTGGACTACACCTCCCGGCTTTTCCTTTTCCCTCGCGGAGGCTCCGGGACTTCCCGAGGCCGGTTCAGGGTCGCTGTCGGGGCCCTGCGAAGGGAAGATGGCTAAGAAGCAGATACCGGGTCTCCGTGAGGGGCCGCCTGGAATCTGAGGACCGTGCGCAACCGCTCCATCGCCTCAGGCACGCTGGATCGGCACTTCCAGGCGCGTGTCCCTTGGGCCCGGGACACGAACTTCCGAAGATCGAGCGGAGACCGGACGGCACCTGCCCCGAGACTAGGCCTGCTGGAGGGTGGCCGCGGTGGGTTTGGCAGGGTTTTTGCTTTCTACTCCTATCCTGAATCAGGAAGAAGGAGGTCTCGAAGGCGCTTCCCCAGGGGAAACGCCCGAATGTCGCGCCGGTTGGGGGCGATCTCCCCTTCCGATGGGGAAATAATCCTACGATTCGGTTGGCCGAGGTGAATCTGCGTGGATAAGGAAGACCTGGCCCTGCTGGGGCCGGCGTTGGAGTCCTTTCTTGCGGAGTTTGCGGATGTCGGCATTGCGCCGACCCGGAAACTGATCGCAGCGTATCTGCGCGGTCAGATGGGGCCCCTCGCACGGAAGTCGGTCATGCCGATGGCCCGGGAGGCGGGCATCGCCCCGCGGACCCTCCAGGAACTCCTTTCCCTGCATCGCTGGGATGAGGAGCTTCTGATCGACACCCTCCAGCGTCATGTCTGGCGCGCGCAGGGCGCGGGGGATTCTGTCGCGACGATCCTGGAAACCTGGTGCCCCAAGAAAGGCCGCCGGACGCCGGGCGTGGATCTCCAGCGCTTCAGCACGAGCGGCCGCACGCGCAACTGCGTCCTGCTCATGCACCTGGGGTTTTCCAACGGCGACTTCAATTGCGTCCTGGACAATGCCATTTATCTCCCCAAGAGCTGGTCGGACTCCACCGAGCGCAGGAGCGCCGCGCGGATTTCCGACAAGGTGAAGTACCGTACGCGCGGGCAGATCGCGCTCGATCTCCTGGATCGTGCCGCCGGCAACGGGCTGCGCTTCGGATGGGTTACCTTCGGCGCGGAGTATTCCGCCGACCTGGCGTTCCTGAAGGAACTGGATACGAGGGGTTACCGCTATGTCGCGCCCCGGGCGGCATCGAGGGAGGGAGAGCGTTCTTTCGGGAGCCTGGGCCCCTGGGTGACGAACACCGAAAGCGGTCTCCCCCAGGAGTCGGTGCTGCGCGTGGCCCGGGCGGGGGACGAGAATCTCCACATCTTTGAGCAGCGACGCCGGGAGATCGGTCTGGACCACTTCGAGGTGCGAACCTACCAGTCCCTTCTGCGGCACCTGGCGCTTTCGGCGGCCAGCATCCTGTTCCTGGAAGAACGGGTGCGGCGGTCGGGGGCGCGCAAGGATCGGCTTCCGGTCAAATCCCGTGCGCTCTAGGACGGTCCGGCCAAACTACCCCCGGGTCATCCTTTCGCTCCCTTCCTACCCCTCGGTACCGGAAGGGATGCAACGGTCAAGGGTTTCGTGGCGTGTTCCCCCTGGGGCTCGTCGCAGGGCAACCGCACCGGCTGCGGGTGGGAATCCCGACGCCCATCGCGGGGCCCCGTTCGCCGCGCGTCCATGACGGAATGCAACGCCCTGGTTCAAGGATCGAGCAGGTGAACTGAGTCAAACCGCACCCCTCCCGGGCCCCACGGCAGAGGAGGGGTCTTATTTCAATCCCTCGAACTTCTTTCCTCTCGCGCGCGGACAGGTATAATCTCACCAGACCGGGGAAGCTCAGGAGAACTGGATGAAGAAGGTTGAAGCCATCATCAAGCCGTTCAAGCTCGACGAAGTGAAGAACGCCCTTAGTCAAGTCGGGGTCCAGGGCCTCACCGTGGGAGAGGTCCGCGGCTTCGGCCGGCAGAAAGGCCATAAAGAGCAATACCGCGGCGCGGAGTACACGGTCGATCTGGTGCCCAAGATCAAACTGGAGGTGGTCGTCTCCGACGGGGCGGTTGCCTCCGTCGTCGAGGCAATTACGCGAGCGGCCCGGACCGGGGAGATCGGCGACGGAAAGATCTTCGTCTTCCCGCTCGAGAGCGTCATCCGGATCCGCACGGGAGAGAAGGGCGAATCGGCGGTCTAGTGAAGAATCCGCCCGGGGTCCTTGGCCGCGATCTCTTCCTCCCCGATTTCGGGCGAGGGATCCCGGAGGGAGCCCGGACCGAAGACCTGGGTCTTGGAATGATGGCAGGAGAACCGAGATGAAATTGGTCGAAGCGATCATCAAGCCGTACAAGCTCGAAGAGGTCAAGACGGCCCTCACCCAGGCGGGCATCCAGGGCCTCACGGTCACCGAGGTACGCGGCTTCGGCCGGCAGAAGGGCCACAAGGAGCAGTATCGCGGAGCCGAGTACACGATTGACCTGGTGCCCAAGGTCAAGGTCGAAGTCGTGGTCGGCGAGGCCGCACTGCAGAACGTCGTCGACGCGATCATGCGCGCGGCCCGGACCGGGGAGATCGGGGATGGCAAGATCTTCATTTATTCGCTGGAGGCCGTGACTCGGATCCGCACGGGGGAGAAGGGGGAGTCCGCCGTCTAGTCCGGCGCAGGGCCTCCGGCGCTTCCGACGGAACCTCCTATGGGCGACACCGCTCCGCTGCACCTCAAGGGCCTCATCAAGCGGCAGCGCGAGGAGATCCGCACCCGCCACGAGGCGGGAGCGCTGGGGGGACAGATCTCCACCGGCCTTACCGAGCTCTACGACCGCGTCATCACCGCCGGCTACCAGATCGCCCTCGAGAAGGTCAGCGCCGGCGCCCGGCCGGCGATGCTCGAGAACCTCGCCCTGGTCGCCATCGGCGGCTACGGCCGGGGCGACACGGCGCCGTTCTCGGACGTCGACCTCCTCTTCCTCCGGTCCAAGAAAGCCGGCGCGGCCGAGCAGGACGTAGTGAATTCGCTCGTCCGCGACCTGTGGGACTACGGGATAAAGCTCTCGCAGAGCGTTCGGACGCCCCAGGAAGCCATCGAGTTCGCCCGGCAGGATCTGCCGATGCGGACCTCGCTGACCGAAGCGCGGCTCCTGGTCGGCAGCCAGGCCCTCTTCGCCGACCTGCAGCGCCGCAACCATCGCCTATCGCGACCACCTCGCTGACGAAGTTCATCGACCAGGTGCTCGAGGAACGCCGCAAGGAGCACCAGGACTACTTCGCGACGGTGAACCTCCTGGAGCCCAACGTGAAGAAGAGTCCCGGGGGGCTGCGAGACGTCCACCTGCTGCGGTGGATCGCCTTGCCGCGCTACGGCACCCGGGATCCGCAGATGCTCCGGTCGGCCGGGGTTCTCACCATGGAGGACGCGCAGACGATCTCGATCGGCACCGAATTCCTGTCCCGCATCCGCAACGAGCTGCACTTCCACCGGGGCCAGTCACAGGACGTGCTGACGCGCGAGGAGCAGGTCCGCGTGGCGAAGTGGATGGAGTTCGAAGACCAGGGCCCCTTGCTCTTCGTCGAGCGGTTCATGCAGCAGTACTACCGACAGACGACCGCCCTCCATGATGCGGTGATGCGCTTCGCCCACGGCGCCCGCAGGCCGGGCTACTTCCGGACCCTCCTGGACCGCATCTCCACGAGGATCGTGGAAGAACACTATGTCGTGGCGAGCGACTCCATCGCGCTCCGCGCCGAGGCTCCGGTGGACAAGGCCCAGACCCTACTTCGGCTCTTCGACCTGGCGCGTCAGCGGTCGGTCGAGGTGACCCACGAGTCCCTGGAGCGCGTCCGGAAGGCGGCGCCGTCGTGCATCCTGACTCCGGAGTCCCGCACGCTCTTCCTGAAGATCATGTCGGATCCGAAGCGCCTCGGCCTCGTCGTGCGGTACTTGCACCGCGTGGGCCTCCTGGGCCGCTTCATCCCGGCCTTCGAACACGCCCGCTGCCTCATGCAGTGGAACCAGTACCACCGGTACACCGTCGACGAACACTCGATCCGCGCCCTTGAATCGGCCACCTTCCGGGCGAACGATCCCGGGCCTCTGGGCCAGGCCTACCGCGAGATCAAGCGCAAGGACGTCCTGCACCTGGCCCTGCTGCTCCACGACATCGGCAAGGGTTACGAAGGGGATCATAGCGAGATGGGCAAGCGCATCGCCGAAACCCTCGCCGGCGAGCTCGGGCTCGGCGAGCACGAGCGCCAGCAGCTCGTCTTTCTCGTTCACAGGCACCTCGTCATGGCCCATGTGGCCACGCGGCGCGACATCTCCGATCCGGCGACGCTCGTCCAGTTCGTCCGTACCGTCGGCACCGTGGAAACGCTGCGACTGCTCTTCATCCTCACAGTGGCGGATACCGACGCGGTCGCGCCCGGCAGCCTCACGAGCTGGAAGGAATCGCTTTTCCTCGAGCTCTACGAGCGGGCGGCGGAGGAGCTCACCGGCGACGCCCCGGTGTCCGACGAAGTCCAGGGGAAGGCGAAGATCTGCGACCAGCTCCGCCCCCAGCTCGGTGCCGAGTTCGGCCTGGATTGGCTTAACGCCCAGCTCGCGGCGATGCCCCTGACATACCTCCGGAAACATCCGCCCGAGGAGATCGCCGCCCACCTGCGCGCGCAGAAGAAGGTGGGCGACTCGGGCGTCGTCGTCGAATACCGCCGGCTGCGCGACAGCGGGCTGACGGAGATCGCCGTCTTCACGCGCGACGGCATCACGCGAGGCATCTTCGCGAAGATCACGGGGGTCCTGGCCGCCCTGCGATTCCAGATCGTGGGCGCCGACATCGTCACCCGGGCCGACGGGCTCGTGGTCGATACCTTCCGCGGCATCGATTCCGACTTCAGCAAGGATCCGCCCCCGTCGCGCGTGCGCGAGTTCGCCGAAGGCATCGAGAAGGTCCTGCTCGGGAAGCAGTCGGTCGAGGCGCTTTTCGCGTCCCGGCACGAGCCTCCGCTCTTGGCCCTTCACGTCGCCGGACCGCCGACGCAGGTGGAGATCGACAATACCACGGCCGACCAGGCGACCATCGTCGAAGTGTTCGCGGACGACCGCCCCGGCCTGCTCTATTCGATCGCCCGCACGTTCTTGGAGCTCGACCTGTCGGTCCGCTCGGCGAAGATCTCCACCAGTCTCGATCAAGTGGCCGACGCCTTCTATATCACGGACCAGGGCGGCGCCAAAGTGGAGGATCCGGCGCGCCTGGAGCTGATCCGGAAGAAGCTTCTCGAAGCCCTGCCGTCGGGGCTGCAGTCGGCCGGCCGTCCATAGGCTTCCCGGCCGGACTAGCGGAAGAAGACGAGCGTCACCACGAGGAAGAGGGGAACGAGAATCGCCACAGACCAGCCCATGTACCCGAGGAAGCTCGGCATCCGCACCCCGTTCTCTTCGGCGACGGCTTTCACCAGGAGATTCGGGCCGTTGCCGAGGTAGCTGTTGGCGCCCATGAACACCGATCCGGAGGACACCGCCTTGAGGAGGAGGATGCCCTGCGGATGGGCGAGCAGCGACCCGAGATCGGCCGGGCCCCCCGAGGGGAGGGCAGGGCCGCCCAGGACTCCCGCGGCCAGCGACGCAAACGACACGTACGTGGGGGCATTGTCGAGGAAGGTCGACACGAGACCCGAACCCCAGAAGAACTGCCAGGCCAGGGTCATCCGGATCGCGCCGGATCGGCCCAGGTGCTCGAGGAGCACCATCGCGGGCACCATCGTCACGAAGATGCCCAGAAACAGGACCGCGACCTCGATGAGGGGTCGCCACGAGAACCGGTTGGAAGTCCGGATCTCCCCGGGTGTCGTGACGAGCGAGAGGCCGGCGAATGCGCCCATCCCGGCGATGAGGAGAGCCTTCTGGAGCTCGTCGCTCCAGTGATGGCTCCTTCCGAAGGTGCCGACGCCGACGTTGATTGCGAGGACTCCGAGGAGCCAGAGGAAGTTGAGGCCGCCCCGGATCCGGAGCGGCTCCCGGCTTCTCGTGGCGCCTCCGTCCGGCGAGCCCGGCCGCCGCTGCTCCTCCTTCCTCCACAGGACCCGGTCGAGGAGGTGGGCGAGCACGAGGAGGACTCCATTCACCAGGGCCCAGGGGGCGAAAAGCCCCAGCGTCCACAGGAACGGCACCCCGCGCAGGAAGCCCAGGAAGAGCGGCGGGTCGCCCAGCGGCGTCAGGAGGCCGCCGGCGTTCGAGACGATGAAGATGAAGAAGATGACGAGGTGGGATTTCCGGTCGCGTGTTTCGTTCGCGCGGAGGAGGGGGCGGATCAGGAGCATCGAGGCGCCGGTTGTTCCGATCAGGCTCGCGAGGATCGAGCCTGAGGCCAGGAATGCCGTATTGACCCAGGGCGTTCCGGCGAGGGAACCCTGGAGCTGGATCGCCCCCGAGATGATGAAGAGCGAGGCCAGGAGGACGATGAAGGCCAGGTACTCCTCCACGCTCACCGCGAGGAGACCGCCTGCGTGCGAGGAGAGCAGCTGGACGAGGACGGGCGCGCTGGCCCCAAGGGCGACGATCAG
>DATGFI010000101.1:0-3585 GCA_035309205.1 Planctomycetota bacterium
CCTCGTTCATCACGAATCCTTTGGTGAGGGTCGCATCCTCGCAGTGCGAGAGCACCGGCTTGTCGAACATCTTCGAGTATTCCAGCGCCCGCCGCATGATCTCGGAGTTCAGGATGGGCATGCCGTCGTCGGAGAAGGCGACGGCGCCCGCCTCGGACATCTTCCCGAGCTCCGCGAGCTCCTCCCCCTTGAGGCCCTTGGTCACGGCGCCGACGGCATAGACATTCGCCCCGTTGGCCTCCCTGGACTTCGCCTGGACATAGACGACTCCGACCGCGTCGTCGCAGACTCGGCCCGAATTGGCCATGACGGCGACGCTGGTGAAGCCTCCCGCGATGGCCGCGGCGGACCCTGTCGCGATCGTCTCCTTGTCCTCGCGGCCCGGCTCCCGGAAATGGACGTGCATGTCGATCAGGCCGGGAACGGCGATCAGTCCTCGTGCGTCGATCGTCCGCTCCGGCTTCTCGGAGCACTTTCCGGTTTTCAAGATCTTGTCGCCGTCGATCAGCACATCGAACGGTTTGCAGTTCTTGATCAGGATCACGCGTTCACCTGCGAGAGGAGGAGGAGGACCGCCGCGCGCACCGCGACGCCGTTGGTCACCTGGTTGAGGATGACGGAGCGGTCGCTGTCGGCCGCCTCTCCGCTGATCTCCAGCCCGCGGTTCATCGGGCCGGGGTGCATGATGATCGTGCCGTTCCGGAGCGTCGCCAACCGTTCGCGCGTCAGGCCGAAGAAGCGCACGTACTCGGTCGTCGACGGGAAGAGCCCGGCCTGCTGTCGCTCCAGCTGGAGCCGCAGCATCATGATGACGTCGTTCTCGCGGAGGGCCCGATCGAAGTCGGTCGAGATGGTCGCGTCAAGATCCTTCGGGACCAGGGTCGACGGTCCGACCAGGGTGACCTCGTTTCCCAGCTTCTTCAGGGCCCACAGATTCGACCGGGCGACGCGGCTATGGGTGATGTCGCCCACCAGCGCGACCTTGAGGCCGCTGATCCTTCCCAGCCGCTGCTGGATGGTGAACAGGTCGAGCAGGGCCTGGGTGGGATGCTCGTTGGTGCCGTCACCTGCGCTGATGACGGCGCTCCGAACCAGGCGCGAAAGGAAGGCCGGGGCGCCCGAGGCGCTGTGCCGGATCGCGGTAAACGCCACCCCCATCGATTCGATCGTCCGGGCGGTGTCTTTCAGGCTTTCCCCCTTTGTCAGGCTGGAATTCGAGGGGGAGAAGTCGACCACCTCCGCCCCCAGGCGCCGGGCGGCCAGGGCGAACGAGGTCTTGGTCCGCGTTGAGGGCTCCACGAAGAAGTTGAACAGCCGCTTGCCCTTGAGCGGAGTGGCGTCCTTCAGCTCGGAGAGTGCCCCGGCGACGTCCAGAACGATGGAAATCTCGTCGCGGGAAAGATCCTTCGTCCCGAGGAGGTGGCGGTGTTTCCACGCCCGGCACCGCTTGAGGAGCGCGTCGAGCGCCATTAAGGGAGGGAGTCTAGCATAGTCCCGACTCGCAAGTCCACTGTCCTCGGTCGAGGTTCCCTCGTTCGTTCCTTCGGGAGGGGGTGGGGCGGAGCGACCGGGGATCCTGGAGGCTCCTCGATCAGGAGGCGTGTTCCTTCCGACTTCCGCCATTGCCGTTCCCGTTGCCCCAGGTGGGCCCATGGGCAATCAGCGACTCCGCATCAGCGACCGCGAGGGGCTTGGAGAAATAGTAGCCCTGGACGCGGTCGCAGCGGAGGTTCCGGAGTTTCGATAGCTGTTCGGGCGTCTCCACGCCCTCCGCGACCACTCCCATGTTCATGTTCTCGGCGAGGGTCGTGATGGTTCGAACCAGCTGGGACTGGTCGTCCTGTTTGCCCAGCTGCCAGACGAAGGAGCTGTGGATCTTCAGGCTGTGGATCGGAAAGCGGTGCAGGTATCCGAGCGAGGAGTACCCAGTGCCGAAATCGTCGAGGTAGAGCCGCACGTTCATCTTGCGGATCTGATCCAGAATCTCGGCTAGGGCCTTGGATTCCTCCATGATGGCGCTTTCGGTGATCTCCAGCGTCAAGTGCTTGCCGTCCAGGCCCGTCTGCTCCAGTATCTCCTTCACCCGGTCCACCAGGCCGGGCTGGGAGAACTGCTTGGTCGACAGGTTGACGTTGATTCGAAGGTCCTGTGCGATGGGATAGCGCTTCTGCCACTCGCGGGTCTGCTGAGCGGCCGAGCGCAGCACCCACAGGTCGATGGGAAGGATGAGGCCAGTCTCCTCCGCGAGCGGGAGGAAGTCGCCGGGGGCGACCAGGCCTTTTTGGGGATGCTGCCAGCGCACGAGGGCTTCGAAGCCGACCAGGCTGTCGTTGAGCAGCGAGACGATGGGCTGATAGTAGACGCGGAACTCCTTCCGCTCGAGCCCTTTGCGCAGATCGGTCTCGAGCTGCAGACGCGCCACGGCGCGAGAGTGCATCGCCGCGTCGAAGACCTCGTAGCAGTTCTTCCCCCGTTCCTTGGCCCTGTACATCGCGGTATCTGCGTCTCGAAGCAGATCGTCGGGCTTCTCGTATTGGTCCCCCGGAGCGATGCCGATCGAGACTGTCGCGAAGACCTCGTGCCCCTCCAGCTGGAAGGGCTTTCCCATCTGCTCCAGGATGCGGTTGGCGACCTGGACCGCATCTTCCGCATCGCGCATGTCATCCAGGAGGATGGTGAACTCATCGCCCCCCAGGCGGGCCACGGTATCGCCGGGCCGCACGCAGGTCTCCAGGCGCCGGGCGATCGCGCTCAGCAGGAGATCTCCCTTCAAGTGGCCCAGGCTGTCGTTCACGTCCTTGAAGCGGTCGACGTCGAGGAACAGGATCGAGAACATCGAGCTCTTCCGACGGCGGGCGCGGGTGACGGCCAGAGCAAGCCGGTCCATGAACAAAGCTCGATTCGGGAGACCCGTCAGCGCGTCGTAGAACGCCTGCTGGGCAAGCTGCTCCTCGAAGCGCTTCCGGTCCGTGATGTCGGTCTGCGAACCGGCCATCCGGACGGCCTTGCTGCCGCGCTCCCGGACGCCGATGCCCCGGCTGAGCATCCAGCGGAAGCTGCCGTCCTTGTGCCGCATCCGGTGCTCGTTCTCGAAGTGCGCGGTCTTTCCGAGGACGTGGGAGGCCAGGTCGGTCTTGAGCCGTTCCAGATCCTCCGGATGAACCCGGTTCATCCACTCCTCGGGCGACTTGCTGATCTCGCCGTCCTCATGGCCGAGCATCGACTTCCACCTCGGCGCGTAGTAGAGCTCGCCGGTCCGGAGATCCCAGTCCCACAGGCCGTCGTTGGCGCCCTCGACTGCGATCGCGTAGCGCTGCTCGCTCGACTCCAGCATCCGCTGGGCGCGGTAAAGCTCGGTCACGTCCCAGAACATGCCCTGGACACCGATAACGTAGCCGCGGGCGTCGTGGATCGGGGTCTTCACGACGCGGACGTAGAGGAGGTCCTTCCCCGGCGGCCGATGCTCTTCGACGGTCTCGAAGGTCTTCCCCGACTTGATGATCTTCCGGTCATCGTCCTGATACTTCCGGGCGAGTTCGGCCGGGAAGAGATCGAAGTCCGATTTCCCCAGGATTTCCTCCAGAC
>DATGFI010000102.1:0-4464 GCA_035309205.1 Planctomycetota bacterium
AGGAGCCGCGCCGCCTCGAGGGTCGTCGAGACGCCCGTCCCGTTGTCGGTCGCGCCGGTCGCGCCGTCCCACGAATCGAGATGGCCGCCCACGATGACCAGCTCGTCGGGTTTTTCCGTGCCGGGCAGCTCGGCGATCACGTCGTAGAGCTTGATCGGCCCCTGCTTGAACTCGGCCTTGATGTCGATCGTGAGCTCGACGTCCTTCCCCGCCTTGAGGAGTTCGACGAGGTGCTTGTGCTGCGAGCCGAGCATCGTGACCGTCACCCGCTTGGGCAGCTTCTCCCACTCGATCCGGTAGCGTCCGTCGGTGTGGATGAACTCATTGCCCTCGGTCCGGAGGATGCCCGCGATGCCCGCTTCGTCGTAGGCGACCTGGTACTTCGACGGTCCGCGCTCGCTCGAGACCACCCAGGCGCCCTTCAGCTTCTCCTTCACGCCGGCGAGCTCTTCGTCGGTCGTGGGGGCCAGGACCGCGGGTCCGCTCACGGGCCCCGGGGTTCCGGGGGACCAGGCGTTGAACCCGATGGTGAGGTCCTGCGCCTCGGGCGCGGTCATCTTCGCCGACCAGGGCCCCCGATCGTACCCCACTGGGAACGTGCCCCACTCGACCAATCGCGCCTGGAGGCCCATCTTTTCGAACTCGGATTTCGTCCATTCGCAGGCACGGGTAAGGCGCGTGGATCCGGTCAGGCGCGGACCGATCTCGTTGGTGAGATGATCGAGATAGGCCATGACATGGCTGTCGGCCCGCTCTTCCTTCACGATGGCCTCGACCACGGGGTCGGACTGCGGGAGGAGGAGCAGGAGCAGCAGGATGGCGCGCGTCAGCATATGGAAATCCTCGTCTTTGAGACACCGCAGGCCGCTATCATTGTACGCAATGAAGGAACGCGCGTGGGTCGAGCCGGCTTCCCCGGAGGATCTCGAGCTCTTCAGCTCGCTCCGGGGCCGGCAGCATCCCGAGGGGATGTTCATCGGAGACGGCGACAAGGTCGTGCGCCGCATGCTCGAAAGGACAAAAGTCGAGCGCATCCTGTGCACGGAGGAATGGATCCACCGGCTCCCGATCCCGCCCGGAATCGAGGTCCGGATCGCTCCGAAGTCGGAGCTCTTTGCGATCGTCGGATTCCGCCTGCACCAGGGGCTGATGGCGCTCGGGGTCACTCCCCCCGAAAGGCCCCTCGCCGGAACCTTTCACGTGGCGCTGGACGGCCTGGCCAACGCGGAGAACGTGGGCGCCATCCTCCGGACCTGCGCGGCCTTCGGGGTGGACGGGGTCATCCTGGGCCCCGGGACGGCGTCGCCCTGGCTGCGGCGCGCGGTCCGGGTGTCGCTCGGAGCGCCGCTCGTCGTGCCCGTCCACACGTCGGCGGATCTGGCCGCGACGGTCTCGACCCTGAATGCCTACGCGGCCCACATCCACGGGAAGAAACAGGACTATCGCTCGATCGACGCCGCCCAGCCCGTGTGCCTGGTCCTGGGGAGCGAGCCGCTCGGGGTGACCGACGAGGTGCTTCAGGCCTGCAAGGGCGTCCTCTACATCCCGATGGCCGAGGGATGGGACTGTCTCAACGTGGCGGCGAGCGCCGCGGTCCTGATCTCGGAGGTTCGCCGGCAGCGGGGGCCCGCCTAATCCTTCCCCGTTTGGCCACCGGCTAGTCGATCCAGACCTCCTTACCCCGGATGACGTACTTCAGGTTCCGGGGCCTGAGCATCAGCGCGAGCAGCATATTCAGGCTGGCATCGGCCAGCTTGATCCTCACCTTCAACTCCGGGTCCACGGATGCGTCCAGGTGAAACGGCACTCCGGACATCTTCTTCACCTGGGCCAAGACCTCTCTGAGCGGTTGATCCTCGAAGCTCCAGCTCCGCGTGGTCTTCATCACCAAGGCCTTCGTCTCCGCGGAGTCTTCCGGACATCCTTCCAGCTTCGCGAGGATGGCGACGGCCCGGAGCCGGACGTGGAGACCGTTCTCGGGCAGAACCTGGCCTTCCAGCACCTCGATGGCGCCCGCCCCCAGCGCCTTCAGCGACTCCAGGGCCTCCTCCCGCAGCCGTCCCCCCTCGTCGTAGTCGACCAGCAGGTTCTCCACGGAGCGGGGGACCGACGCCTCGGTCCGTGCCGGGGGCGCATCGACAGGCCTCCCCGGCGCTTCCTCCGTGGAGCACGAGGCCAAGAGCAGGACAATCAGGAGGCTTGCTGCAGAGCTCCTCCCGCGGGCTGTGCGGTCCACTGCTGGATGAGACGCCGCACGGAGGGCCGGTCCGGGTCGAATTCGCACCCGGAGGCCTACTTGATGAAGCCTTCCTTCTTGGCGCGCGCGATCGTCTCTTCGGGATGAGCGAGGAACTCCTTCTTGCAGGAGTTGCAGCACAGGTTATAGGTCACTCCCTTGTAGTCGATCGTGGTCGCCGGCGTCCCCCCCGTCACCACGCACTTCCCGGCCTCGACCCGGACGAACGGCACTCCGTTCTTCGTGCACGAGTAGTTGTAGGTCGGCGACCAGTTGTTCTTTCCCGCTTCCTTCCGCTCCCAGTTGACCAGCACGCGGTTGTCGCGCAGAAGGTTGAACGTCACCCGTTCCGCCGCAGCCTTGGGCTCGGTGATCTCCTCCAGGACGAGCTCCTTCGCCGCGAGCTTGCCCTCGAAGGCCGCCTTCTTGTCGTCGTGCCGGATGATGTCGAGGCGATAGACCTTCTTCTTCAGGTCGTACGAGATGACGCCGCTCTTGAGCTTCTTGCCTTCCTTCGACTCGAACTGGAGGCCGTACTCGTCCTTGTCGATCTTGAACTCCCAGGCCTGCGTCTCCGACCAGGCGTCCTGCTTCTGGTCCTCCGACGAAACCTCGATCCGCCACTCGCCGACGAGCAGCTGGATGGGCTTCATCGCGTCCTTCGTGGACGCGGGCTCCTTCTGGCAGGCCAGAAGGCCGAGGGCGATCGCCAGCGTGATGTTCATATTCGTATAACCCAGGCACCCCGGAACGAGTTGCGGCCTACTTCTTCTGGAGCTCCTTGAGCTGCTTCTCCTTCTCCTCGAAGAAGGCGCCCGCCCCCTCCATCTTTCCGTACTTCTCGAAGAGGATCTTGTACGTCGCTTCGAAGGTGGCCGCGTCCTTCGATTCTCCGGCGGCCTCCAGGATGAGGATGTAATAGGACTGGAGGGCGCTGTCGGACGTCGGGGCGGGCTTCCCCTCCTTGTGGCGGGCGTAGAACCGCTTCCCCAGCGCAGCCGCCTCCTCGTCGCTTTTCACCTGACGGACGGCCTCGCGGACCTCGGCGTTGACCAGCTCGGCGTCGTAGCGGGCCTGCTGCTCGCCGGTCGGCTTCCCGGCGGCTTTGATGGTCTTCGCGGCGTCCTCGGCGGCGACCTGGCCCATCGAGAGCTGGAGAATCGCAAAATCGATCTGC
Organism: Planctomycetota bacterium; assembly: GCA_035309205.1. GTDB lineage: Bacteria > Planctomycetota > MHYJ01 > MHYJ01 > JACPRB01 > JACQFK01. The sequence continues at coordinate 3,414 of DATGFI010000102.1, forward strand.
GCCGCCGGGTCGCCCTTGGCGGCCTTCTCCTTGAGCGCGAGCCAGCTCTTCGCGGTTTCGCCGGTCTTGGCGAACTCGGAAGCCGAGCGCGCTCCGTGGTGCTCCGTGATGATCTCGCCCGTCGCGTCCATGAAGACCAGCCAGGGGAAGGCGGTGCCCCCCTTCTCCTCGAGAAGGTCTCCGTACTTCTCACCCTGGATCATGGTCGTGATGTGGCAGAAGAGGACGTAGTCCTTGGCGAACTTCGCGAAGTCGTCGGTCAGGAGCGGCCCGTTCTCCAGCTGGTGGCAGGCGGGGCACGGCGCGTAGGACCGGGAGAAGAGGGCGAAGATCGGCTTGCCGCTCTTCTTGGACTCCTCGCGGGCCTTGTCGTAGTCGAGGTTCCAGTCGGCCTTCTTGAAGAACTCCGCCTTCAGCTTCTCGGCCTTCTTCTCCTCGAGGCTCTGCGCCATCGCGGCCGGGGCCGCCAGGGCGATCAGGGTCGCGGTCAGGATGGCGCTTTTCATGGGACCTCCTCACGGACCAGGTAGTGGTGTTACGCCCGGGAGCTGCATTATGCCTTGGGGAAGGCGATTTTTCCCTCGGAAGACGACCGCTTGACCAGGACCGCCACGGGGACCGGGCCGCCCTCCTTCGCCTTGCGGTTCGCCCTCTTCCATTCGCCGATCGCGTCGGCGGCGGGCTCCATCCGGTAGGCCGCCTCCCCCCCGTTCGCCAGCGCCCGGGCCTCCTCGAGCGAGAGGCCGCCCGCCCGATCGGACCGTTTCTTGAGAAAGTGGCCCCGCCATTCGCCCGACTCGAACGCCCCGTAGTCGCGGTTCTCGTCGAGACAGCGGCGCTCGGAACGCTCCAGGTCGTCGTCGACCTTCGCCGCGTGGATCGCCAGCAGCTCCCGCGCCGAGGTCTTCCACGCCTGGCGCTCGCCGGCGTCCGCGTCGAGATACCCCAGCAGGAAGCGCAGCCGGTCCGTCCGCGAGAGGGTGGGAACCCGGTTCATCTTGCCGAGCGACCGCATCCGCTCCGATCTGGGGACCTCCCGCTCGTAGAGCTT
>DATGFI010000103.1:0-3400 GCA_035309205.1 Planctomycetota bacterium
CATCTCGGGGCTGACCCCGCGGTCGGACAGGATGAGGAGCGTGATGCCGTCCGCGACCGCCTCGCTCGCCGCCTGGCAGAGCTGGCTCATCGCGGTCTCCAGGCCGGCCCCGTCCTCCTTGACCCGGTAGAGGGCATTCAAGGTACGGGCCTTGAAGCCCTTCCAGCCGCTCAGGCGGCGGAGCTTCTCCAGTTCCTGGTTCGTCAGGATCGGCGACTTCAGCTTGATGTGGCGGCAGGATTCGGGCTGCGGATCCAGCAGGTTCTTCTCCGGCCCGATCGTGGTGTCGGTCGACATGATGATCTCCTCGCGGATCGCGTCCACGGGGGGATTCGTCACCTGGGCGAAGAGCTGCTTGAAGTAGTTGTAAAGCACCTGCGGACGGTCCGAGAGCACCGCCAGCGGCGTGTCCGTGCCCATCGAGCCCAGGGGTTCCACGCCGTTCTCCGCCATCGGGCCGACCAGGATCTTGACGTCCTCGGTCGTGTACCCGAAGGCGTGCTGGCGCTGGAGCACGGTCTTGTGGTCCGGCTCGTGCACCTCGGGCGCCTCCGGCACCGCCTCCAGCGGGGTCAGGTTCTCGTCCAGCCACTTTCGGTATGGCTTCTCCATCGCAATCTGGCGCTTGAGCTGGTCATCGCCCACGATGCGATGGAGGTTGAGGTCGATCAGGAACATGCGGCCGGGCTGAAGGCGCCCCTTCACCCGGATTTCCTGGGGAGGGATGTTGAGGACCCCCACTTCGCTCGCCAGGACGACCAGGTCGTTCTTCGTCACGTAGTACCGGGCGGGCCTAAGGCCGTTGCGGTCGAGCACGGCGCCGATGCGCCGGCCGTCGGTGAAGGCAATCAGGGCGGGCCCGTCCCACGGCTCCATCATCGTCCCGTGGAACTCGTAAAACGCCTTCTTCTCGGCACTCATCGACTCGTGGCCGCTCCAGGGCTCGGGGATCATCATCATCGCCGAGTGCGGAAGCGATCGGCCCGCGAGGGTCAGCGTTTCAAGCACATTGTCGAACATGGCCGAGTCGCTGCCGTCGGTGTCGATCACCGGCATCAGCTTCTCGATGTCGTCGCCGAAGAGGGGAGACTCGAACTGCCTTTCGCGGGCGTGCATCCAGTTGATGTTGCCGCGGAGCGTGTTGATCTCGCCGTTGTGCGCGAGGTAGCGGTAGGGATGCGCCCGGGCCCAGTTCGGGAAGGTGTTCGTGCTGAACCGGGAGTGGACCAGGGCCAGCGACGACTCCAGCACCGGGTCCGTCAGCTCGGGGTAGTAGGCGGACAGCTGGGTCGACATCAGCATGCCCTTGTAGACGATCGTCTTGAACGAGAGGCTCGGGATGTAGAACTGTCCGCGCTGCGGGATCGCCGAGGCGCGGACCGCGTTCTCGACCCGGCGCCGGATGACGAACAGCTTCCGCTCGAAGGAGGAGTCGTCTCCGATCGAATCGGAGCGTCCGATGAAGATCTGGCGGACGACCGGCTCGCTGGCCTTGGCGGTCGGTCCGAGACAGGAATGGTCCGTCTTCACGGTCCGCCAGCCCAGGACCCACTGGCCCTCCTCCAGGACGGCCTGCTCGAAGAGGGCTTCGCATTCCTTCCGGGCGGCGGGGTCTTTGGGCAGAAACACCATCCCGACCCCGTACTCGGCGGGACGCGGGAGCCGAAGCTTGATCTCGTCGCATTCCTTGAGCATGAAGTTGTGAGGCTTCTGGAAGAGGATGCCCGCGCCATCGCCGGTGTTGACCTCGCAGCCGCAGGCGCCGCGGTGCTCGAGGTTGCAGAGGACCTGAATCGCCTGCGAGACGATGTCGTGCGTGGGCCGGTCCTGGAGATCGGCGATGAAGCCGACGCCGCAGGCGTCATGTTCGTGGGCGGGATCGTACAGTCCCTGCTTCCCCGGAGGAAGGGACGGAGGATTCGTGGTGCTCATTTGCCGTTACCTCGGGAGGCCAGCTTTCCGTTCGGCTTGGACGAAGGCGCGGGCGACTTGTGGCCCGCGGCGTACAGGCCCGACACCGGCTGGTCCTCGGAATTCGGCTCGTCGGGCTGTCTCAGAAGTTCGATGAAACGCAGCGCGGTCGGACTGGGCTTGGGACTGCGGCGGTGCAGGATCCCCAGCGGACGGACGAAGCGGGCGTCCCGGAGCGGGAGCGCCGCGAGCGTCCCCGCCCGGACCTCCCGCTGGAGCACCGGCGCCGGGAGCAGCGCCACGCCCGCGGCGATCTCGATCGCCTGCTTGATGTTCTCGACATTGTCGAATTCGAGGACGACCTCGGTCGAGACCCCGTGATCCCGCAGGAAGCGGTCCACCTTCCGGCGGATGACCAGATCCTTGTCGAAGCCGACGTACTTCTGGCCTTCGAGCTGGCCGATCCTGACGCCGCCTCCGGCGACGAAGGGATGCGACGGCGGGCAGGCCACCACCATTTCCTCCTCGCGCCAGGGGACCGCCGCGAGCTTCCGGGTCGCCTCGGGGAATGAGATCAGGCCGAAATCGGCCGTTCCGTCCAGGACGCGCTCGGTGACCCGGTCGGGGTGCAGGTACTCGATGTTGATCTGCACGCCCGGCTGCTGGGCGACGAAGCGCTGCACGTACTGGCTCATGTCCCGAAGCCCGACCGAATAGATGGCGGCGACCCGGATGGACGACTCCAGGTGCTGCCCGTTCCCGTTGCCGTTGCGGATGGCGGACTCGACTTCGAGGTACTGCTCGACGAGCTTCTTGCAGCCGTCGTAGTAGGTCTTTCCCGTGAGCGTCAGCTGCAGGGGACGCCGCGACCGGTCGACGAGTTGGACGCCCAGGCGCTTTTCAAGCTGGTTGACGATCTGGCTGACGGCGGACTGCGAGATGCGGTTGGCGTCGGCGGCCCGGGAGAAACTCTGGTTCCGGGCCACGTCGCAGAACACCTTCAGCGCTTCGAACTGCATTTCCCGATCCTACTATTCACAATGCTAATGTCAACGATTTCATAGATGAGGTTTCCTAATAAAGAGACCCGGGTGCCTCAGAAGGTGCTGCCCCGGCAGGCCTGGAAGAGGCTCGAGCCCAAGGAGATGGGCACCTCAGGAGGACAGGGCCTCGAGAATGGCCCCCGCGCCGCGGGACTTCCAGCGGTCCAGGAACTCCCCCGTCGCCGCCGCGTCGGAGAGCCGGGCCTCGGACAGGACGATCGCAACGCCTTCGCGCACTTCGGGAGCGCGGTCCTGCATCAGCGACTCGCAGATATAGAACGCGGCCTCCACGTCCCCCATCTGCCGGGTCCGCAGCAGGACGCCCATCGCGGCGGCCCGGCGGTCCCAGACGCCTTTCGAAAGCGTCCAGTGCTTGAGCACCCGGCACCAGGTGCGGTCCCGCTTGACGAGGCTCCCCATCAGCTCGACCGCGATGCCGTCGCAAT
>DATGFI010000104.1:0-8198 GCA_035309205.1 Planctomycetota bacterium
TCCGGCCGTTCAGGATCGATCCGTCCGGGGCGGTCGAGGCTGACGGATTGACGAACTTCGAGCTGACCGTCAGTCCGTCGTTGCCTCCCAGAGACCAGTTCACGCCGAACTGCAGGAGATCCTGGTTCGTCGTCGAGATGAACTTCATGTCGAGCAGGACCTGCTCGGGCTCCACGTCGAGAAGCTTGACGATTTCGGCCATCCGGTCCAGGACGACCTTGGTGTCACGAACAACGAAGACGTTGTTCTGGGGATCGAAGTTGAGGGCGCCCAGGACCCGGTTGCTGGAGTCCCTGGAGAGCACGGCCTGGAGGGTCTTTGCCAGAACGAAGCGATCGACCAGATCTTGGATCGACGTGGGCGGGATCAGCGGCTGCCCCGTCAGCGTCTTGGTGGGCTGGATCGTTGCCGTGTAGACCGAGGGACCCTGGATATACTGCAGCTTAAACACCCGGGTCTCCATCTGCTTCAGCAGCTCGTCCGGATGGATGATCCGGATGATGCCGAAGGATTCCTTCACCGTGGTGTAGTTCAGCGTCTTCACCACGGCGGAGAGCACATCGCCCCAGGGCACGTTGTTGATCGACAGCGTGATCGTCCCCTTCACGTCCGGCGAGACGATGATGTTGGCGCCGGAAACCCGGGCGATCATGTCGATGACCACCTTAATGTCGGCGTCGCGGAAGTTGAAGGTGAGACGCGGGGGACGGGAGAGGATGATCAGCGTCGGGCTGACCTCTTCCATGGACAGCTCGGCCTTCGCCACGAATGCAGACAGGGCAGACGTCGCCTTTTCCTTCTCGATGCGAAGATCGTCGACGCGATAGTCGTCCGGGATGTTCTTCTTGTCGAGGACGATGTTCCAGCCCGTCTGGCGGCGGAAATCATCGACGATCTGGTCAACCGTGGCGTTGTGCTGGACGATGGTCACTTCCTGGCGCTCGCGCCGCAACTGCTCCTCATACGCCTCGCGGATGGCCTTGGCCTTCGGATCCTCAGCCTGGGCATCCGGCTTCGTCTGGGCGGGCTTCATCTCCTGCGCCAGGACGGGAGCGGCACAACCGATGGCCAGCAACATCGTCAGGCAGACACGGGCGCCTTTCATGGTCAACGCTCCACTAAAAAGATTTCCGCGAAGGAGTAGACCTGCTTTGCAACGGCCAGGCCCCCCACCCCCAATTGCTCCCTATCTCTGCTGCCGGATGCCGACATCCCGGGTCTCCTCCCTTAGAGACACCTGGATGCCGAACGCCCAGATCTTTTCGACCCGGACGCCCTCTCCCTCGACGACGTCGCCCACCCGGTACATCTTCTCGTTAATGACCGCGATACGGTTGGGCTTCGTGAATCTCACGTCCTGGATGCCGCCCACCAGGTGCCCGACGATGCTGACCGAGGTATCGACCGGCATCACCTGAACGTCCTCATGGAGCATGGTCCCGCTCAGGACCAGCTTCTTTCGCCCAAGTTCGATGCGAGTCTTGCACTTTGCCACCAGAGGTTCCAGCTCGCCGATCCACTTCAGAATCTGCTGGAGCTGCGGAGTGTCCTCCAGCTCCTTCCGGGCCGAGACGGCCTTCTTCAGGTCTTCGATGCCCTTTTCCATGGAACCGCAGTCGTCCCTGTTGAAGGCCTCCGTGACCTGGACGTAGACGCCCCGCAGCTGCTTCATCAGCCGCTCCAAGCCGCCCCAGATCTCTTCGACTTGCAGACGCAGCGCCTCGACCCGCGCCAGTTCGACCGGGTTGAGGGGATTGCTGATGTGCACCTGTCGCACCGTCGCAAAGTAGGTGATCAGGCGGTCATAGATCTTCTGGCCTTCGTCGTCCCGCTTCTCGTCCCTGGCCTTCTTCAGTTCTTCGATCAGGTTTTCGATTTCCTTGAGGGTCTTCGCGATATTCTTGGGATCGACCTCCGGGCCGACTACCTTGTCCTCGCCCTCTTTATCCTTCGAAGCGTCCTTGTACATCGCCGCGCGCTTGTCGAAGGGATCCCGACGACCGCCCAGCCGCGGCCGCTCATTCTGGCCAATCGCCTCGACTTCGTCTTTGACGATGACCCGGCGGATGCCGCCGCGGGTCGTCTCCTCGACGATCCGGCCGAACTTGTCAATGTATGTTTCCAGGAGTTCCGCTTCCCGAGAGGGCGCCGGCGGAGGCTTCAGGTAGCTCACCCGGGTGACGGACACATCCTTCTTGTCGAGGTACGTTCGTTTGATGACCTCATGCACTTCGAGCTGCACTTCGGCGATGGGACTCTGCTCGTCGCTGCGGGGCTCGAAGAGGAGCGCCCGCTGGGTGCCCGGCTTGGCCAGCTTGCCGTTCTGGCGCAGCGAGATGAACATGAGGAAGCGAGAGAAGTGAACTTCCTCATCCGGGCTCACGGGGATGGTCTTGTGCTCCGTCCCGATGGACATCTCGATCCGCTTGTTGTTGTCGTCGACGAGGACCTTGCTTTCGACGCTCAAATCGGCCCGATTGTCGGTGCGCTTCATCGAAATCGGGGAATAGGTGTCGTCAAGCTGGGCCAGTTCGATGCGCATGGACTCCGTGGCGACAATGGTCTTCTTGGGATCCTTGGGATCCGGAACCATCAGTTCCACTTCGGAGTCCGACGCGTAGCTGTAGCGGAACTGGCTCCCGGTTCTGGGCCGGGTCAGGATCTCGTGGGCGTACCCGACCGGCTGCTCCTTCTGGTAGATCTTGTACCAGGTGTCCAGGACGTTGCCGATGTCAATTTTGTCCTGCTGACCGGCGGCCGGCGCCGCTCCGGCGGGGGGGGGAGGCGAATCGGGCTTCTTCTCCTGGGCCAGGCCATCCAGGGAAATCACGCCGGCGGCGATCAACGTCGATGCAACGAGCACCCGTACTGAACGACGCATACCGCCTCCGTGTGGTTTTTCTGGGGACTTAGGTTAAGTAATTATAGGCCGACATGGGGGGTTGTCAATTTTTTTCCCGGAAAAAGAGGTTTGACCCGGTTTTGCGAGCGCTGATATCATCTCGAACAGAATTTTTCGGCTCTCGTTGAACTGATAGTCGCCTATGCCCGCCCGCATCGTTCCTTGCGATTCTTGTGGCAGCCCGATTTCGGACGCCGATCTGGAGTCGGGCCAGGCCGTCACTTTGCTCGGCAAGCGCTACTGCGGCGGCTGCAAAGCCGAGGCAATCCAGAGCGTATCGTTGGACGACTTATCGGAAGCCCCCTCCGCCCCGGTCCGGAAACCGATGACGGCGCCGAAACCCGCCATCTCAAAACCGCCTCCGGCTTCGCCGCCGGCTCCCTCCCGCGGGGAGCGCAAAGCGCCCCCTCGAAAGGCCGCTCCCCCAGCGGCCGTCCCTTCGCGCACCCCGCTGGTCGCCGCCGCTGCGGGCGTCGCGATCGTGGTCTGTGCAGGCGGAGCGTTCTTCGCGTTCCGGGAATCCCCAGCGCCCCCCTCGGCGCCGGCGAAGCACTCTTCCGCGTCAGCGTCGCCCGCCGCCACGCCCGCCGGCCCGGAGGCCAAGGCGCGGGAAGCGTTCCTTCTGGTCCAGGAACTCGCCGGCCGCCCCGAAACCTCCTGCGACGTCGTCCTGGCGGCCGGAGAAAAGGCCCGGAGCGTCTGCAAGGGCAGCGCCTTCGAGAAGCCTCTCGACGGCATCATCGCCAAGGCGCAGCGCGATAAGGAGGCGGAGCTGTCCGCCCGCGAACTCTCGCCGCTGATCGACGAACTCAAGGGCGCCGTCGCCACGGATCCCGAGTTCAAGCGCTACTCGGAGCTTCAGCCGAAGTTCCTGCTGGCAATCGAGACCGCCGCCAAGTCCGGATCACCTCGCGTCAACGAGATCCGCATCCTCCAGAGCGATTACAATGTCCGCTACGAAAAGCTCGCGGAGCCCTACTATAACGACATCCACGAGGCGGCCGTCGCCCTTGCGGACGAGCACCGCTACGATGACGCCATCCGCAAGATCGAGACCTTTCCCCAGAAACTCCGCAACTCGGGAACCTGGGCGACGCTGCAGAAGCTCCGGCAGGACATCGAGCGCCGCAAGAAGAAGTAGCCGATGATCCTCCTGATCGACAACTACGACTCCTTCACCTACAACCTCGTCCAGGCCCTGGGCTCGCTCGGGGCCGAGGTGGAGACCGTGCGCAACGACGCCTTGACGCCCGAGGAGGTCGAGGCCCGCGCACCGGAACGGATCGTCATCTCCCCGGGGCCCTGCACCCCGAGGGAGTCCGGCATCTCCAACCGCGTCATCCGCCGCCTGGCCGAGCGGATCCCTATCCTCGGCGTCTGCCTCGGGCACCAGTGCATCGCCCACGCATTTGGCGCCCGGATCGTCCGGGCGAAGCGCCCGATGCACGGAAAGACCAGTGAGATCCGCCACGACGGATCCCGTCTCTATCGGGGGATTCCGAATCCCTTCAGCGCGATGCGCTATCACTCGCTCATCGTCGAGGAGTCCAGCCTCCCCGAGGAGTTCAGGGTCACCGCTCGCACGGACGACGGCGAAGTGATGGGCCTGCGCCACAAGGCCTGGCCTCTGGAAGGAGTGCAGTTCCACCCTGAAAGCTATCGCACGGGAGCGGGCCTGGATCTGCTCAGGAATTTCCTGAACGTCGGATGAACCGGGCGATCGCGATCTGGGCCTTCCTGGTCCATGCAGGGCTCGTCGGGGCCCTGAGATGCCGGCCGGCGACGGGTTCGGGGTTTCCGAGGCTCTGGCCGACACCGACGAATCCGGAGCCCCGACGCAGATCGTCAGCCGGGTCCGGGTGCTGGTCCAATAAGGCTTGTCGTACCCGCCCAGCGGCACTATAGTTCCCCTGAACCAACCACGAAAGGGCCGGGTCCATGGGTTTGATGAGCGGCAAGAAAGCCCTGATTTTCGGCGTCGCCAACGAGCGCTCCATTGCCTGGGGCATCACCAAGGCCTTCCACAAGGAAGGCGCCGCCATCGGCCTCAGCTATGCCGGCGAGGCGCTCAAGGACCGTGTCACTCCGCTCGCGTCCCAGGTCGGCTGCGACTTCATCGAGCCCTGCGACGTGGGCAAGGACGACCAGCTCGACGCGCTGTTCCACCGGGCCAAGGGCAAGTTCGGCACGATCGACGTCGTCGTCCACGCCATCGCGTTCGCCAAGAAGGAAGATCTCGAGGGCCAGTTCGTCACCACCAGCCGCGACGGTTTCCGTACCGCGCTTGAAGTCAGCGCCTACAGCCTGGTCGCGCTGGCACAGCGCGCCCGAGGCCTCATGCCCAACGGCGGCAGCATCCTTACCCTGACCTACTACGGCGCAGAGAAAGTGATCCCCCATTACAACGTGATGGGCGTGGCCAAGGCTGCCCTCGAGGCGAGCGTCCGCTACCTCGCCTACGACCTGGGTCGGCAGAAAATCCGCGTCAACGGAATCTCCGCCGGACCGATCAAGACCCTCGCCGCCGCGGGCGTCGGCGGCTTCCGCTCGATGCTCGACTATTGCGAGAAGAACGCGCCGCTCAACCGACTGGTCACGACGGAGGACGTGGGAAATACCGCCCTGTCTCTCTGCTCGGATCTGGGCTCCGCCGTCACTGGCGAGGTGATCTACGTTGATGCAGGCTTCAGCATCATGGGCATGCCGAGCCTCGACGCCAAGCCGACCGCATAAGTTCCGAGGCCCCCTCCCCTCGTTGACTCGACCCGCGACGCCAACCTAAGATAGGACCATGGTCAAGGGCGCCCCGAGGCTGCTATTCGCGTTCGCCCTGGCCCTCCTGTCCGCGTTCGGCTGCTCGAAGACCGCGGAGGATCCCGACACCCTCGTCATCGGCAACGGCACCGAACCGGAAACCCTGGACCCGGGCCTCGAATCCAGCCAGCCCGACTACCGGGTGACCATCGGGCTCTTCGAAGGCCTAACCGTCTACGATCCCAAGGACCTCTCTCTCAAACCCGGGGTCGCCGAGAGCTGGGACGTCTCGAAGGATCGCACGCAGTACACGTTTCACCTGCGACAGGCGAAGTGGTCCAACGGAGATCCGGTCACGTCCCGCGATTTCGAATGGTCCTGGAAGCGCGTCCTGGATCCCGCCTTCGCGTCGAAGTACGTCGAGCAGATTTCGAACTACCTGAAGAACGCCAAGGCCTACTTCAACGGGGCCTCGGCGGATTCCATCCTGGAAGGCTGGTCCGAGTCCACCTCCGAACAGCGAGCCGAGGATGCGCCCAAGCTGGTCGAGCTGGTGCAGAAGCGCCACGTCAAGGCGCTGAAGAGATGCATCGAAAGGGAAAAGAATGAGACGGTCGCGAAGCACCTTCGCAAAGCGGCCGAGGAAGCCGCCGGGCACGACGACGTCCCGCTCGACCAGGTCGGCGTCACGGCGACGGACGACCGCACTTTGCTCGTTACGTTGGAGGCTCCCACGGCCTACTTCCTGGACCTCGCCGCGTTCTTCACCTATTTCCCGGTGCACCGGAAGTCGGTGGAGGCGTATGGCAAGAACTGGACCAGGCCGGGGAACCTGGTCAGCAACGGCCCCTTTCTCCTGAAGGAGTGGAGGATCAAGGACTACATCCTCCTGGAGAAGAACCGCGCCTATTGGGACGCCGCAAACGTCGCCGAGCTGAAGCTGAAATTCCTGCCGATCGAGAACGCAACGACGGCGTTCAACCTCTACGAAAAGGGCCGCATCCAATGGCTGAACGACGTCCCCCGCGACTACGTCGAGGAGCTGGTGAAGCGGCCGGACTACCACACGGGTCCGATGCTGACGACGTACTTCTACGGGTTCAACCTCAAGAAGGACGTCCTGGGCAGGAAGAAGGTTCGGCAGGCCCTAGCTCGGGCCATCGACAAGGAGAAGATCACCAAGCATGTCTCCAGGGCCGGAGAGATCCCGGCCTCCTCCTTTGTTCCCTCAGGCATTGTTCCTCCCGGGATGCCCGCCTACACACCCGCCCCGACGCATCCCTACGATCCCGAGGGTGCCAGGGCTCTCCTGGCGGAAGCCGGCTATCCCGACGGCAAGGGATTTCCGAAATTCGAGATCCTCTACAATACCCAGGAGGGCCATCGGCAGATCGCCTCCGCGATCCAGGAGATGTGGCGCGAGACGCTGCACATCGAGACCGTGCTGCGCAACGTGGAATTCAAGGTCATGCTCGAGATGCAGAACCGGATGGAGTTCGACGTCACCCGCCGGGCTTGGATCGCGGACTACAACGACCCCAACACCTTCCTGGACATGTTCACCACCACCAACGGCCAGAACAACACCGGGTTCTCCAACGCGGAGTACGACCGCCTGATTGAGGCGGCCGGCAAGGAGCTCGACCCCGCCCGCCGGATGCAACTTCTCCATGACGCCGAGGCGATCCTCATGGAAGAGCTCCCTATCGTGCCCATCTACTTCTACGTGACCAAGAACCTGCTGAAGCCGGAGGTCACCGGCTTCTTTGACAACGTCCGGGACACTCATCCCTATAACCGGATCCGACTGGCGGGGAAACCGCCGAAATGATCCTCTTTCTCCTCAAGCGGATCGCCGGAGGCCTGCTCGCCCTGTTCGTCATCGCGACCCTCTCGTTCTTCATGATCCGGTTCGCCCCGGGAAGCCCCTTCACCAGCGAGCGGCGGCTGCCGCCGGAAATTCTGCGCAACCTCCAGCGGGCCTACCACCTGGACCGGCCGCTCGTGGTTCAGTACGCGCTCCGGATCCAAGGCTACTTGAAAGGCGACTTCGGACTGTCCATCAAGTACGACGGGAAACGGGTCGATGAGCTCCTCTTCCCGTCCTTCGGCACATCCCTGCAGCTCGGCCTGCTGGGCCTCGTGTTCTCGCTTCTCGTGGGCGTGCCGCTGGGAATCGTCGCCGCCGCCCGACAGAATGAGTTTTCCGACCATGCGGCCTCAAGCGTGGCGCTGGCGGGCATTTGCGTCCCGAACTTCCTTCTGGGGCCGCTCCTGGTAATGGTCTTTGCGCTGTACTTCAAGTGGCTCCCGGTCGCCGGGTGGCCTGAGAACTGGAGCGGAGAAGAATTGCTCAAGCTCCTGCTTCCCACCGTCACGCTCAGCGCGGTGCACGTGGCGTACGTCTCCCGGCTCACCCGCGCCGGGATGCTGGACGTCATCCACAGGGACTACATCCGCACGGCGCGCGCGAAGGGCGTCGACGAATTCAGCATCTTTCTCAAGCACGCCCTCAAGAACGGAATCACCCCGGTGCTATCGT
>DATGFI010000105.1:0-2008 GCA_035309205.1 Planctomycetota bacterium
AAACGAACCTGTTCCATCGAGGGAAATGCGGCGGAGAGGAGTTCGGCCATTTCGACTTCGGCCGTGGTGGGCGCCCCGTAGGACGTCCCCTTCTCCGCCGCGCGTCCGATCGCTTCCAGGACCTCCGCCGGAGCGTGACCCAGGATCATGGGACCCCAGGAGCCGACGTAGTCGATGTAGTCGTTTCCGTCGATGTCCCGGATGCGGGCCCCCTTGGCGGAGGCGACGAAGAAGGGGGATCCCCCAACGGCGCGGAAGGCTCGAACGGGAGAATTGACCCCGCCGGGAATGACCGTCCGGGCCCGTTGAAACATCGCTTCGCTGCGGGAAACGGGGAGGCGCTTCACGTCTTAGTAAGTGTAGAGAGGAACGCTCCCCTGTCAACCGGCGTTTAATCTGTGAGGGGATCGTTTCCTCGGAGGTGTGGTACTATTAGCGGGGACGGGTGCCGGCCGTTCTCCGCCAGGAGACGTTTATGGCTTACCGGGCGATCCAAAAAGGCGACCGGATCTCGGAATACTCCCTGCTCGAAAAGCTGGGGCAGGGAGGCTTCGGGGAGGTCTGGAAAGCCGAACACGCCCAGATCCCGGGCAAGTTCGTCGCCATCAAGATCCCGACCAGCCCCGAGGCGATGGATTGCCTCAAGCAGGAGGCCCAGTTCCAGCACGAGCTGGACCATCAGAACATCGTCAAGACCATCGGCCTCAACACCCAGAATGACCCCCCCTATTTCATCATGGAGTACGTCGAGGGCAGGAATCTCCGCCAGCTGATGCTGGACGACGGCATCCTGCCTCCGCCCTACGCCATCGACATCGCCGTCCAGGTCTGCGAAGCCCTGGGCTTCGCTCACAGCAAGGGGATCATCCACAAGGACATCAAGCCCGAGAACATCCTCGTCGAGAAGAAGAAGGTCGACATTTCGAAGAAGGGAAAAGCCCTCCTCCACTATGTCAAGCTGACCGATCTGGGCCTGGGCATGTTTCCCGGCCGCAGCCAGAGCGAGATCGTGATTTCTGAGCACGCGCGGACGAGCGGCGTCCGGATCCTGTCGGGCACGCTCTTCTACATGGCCCCCGAGCAGATGGTGCCCGGCCGCCAAGTCGATGCCCGGGCCGACATCTATTCGGTCGGCGTGGTCCTGTACGAAATGCTCACCGGCGAGCTGCCCCTGGGCATGGACCTGCCGAGCGAGCTCAACCCGGTCGTCACCCCCGAGCTCGACGCGATCTGTAAGAGGGCGCTCTCGATCGACCGCGACGTGCGTTACCAGAGCGCCCGCGATCTGGCCTCGGATCTGCAGAAGGCCAAGGAAGCCCTGCTCATCAAGCTGGTCTCCTCCGGAACCCCGGTGCTCGAGGTCGGCGGCGGCGGAGCGCGCAGGCTGACTCCGCGGGAGGTCCCGATCCGACCCCCGCATGCCCCCGTCACTACGGCGGGGAGACGCTTCCTTTCGGGACTCGAATGGGCCCTGGCGGGCCTCGTGGTGGTGCTCCTGGCGCTCTGCGCCTATGGATTCCGCCGCATCCACCGGGAATCACGCGGGCGCTCCGATCGAGCCGAGGAGACTTCGCTGCAGCCCGTGGTCGGCCCCCTGGCGATCGACAGCCGCCCCGCCGAGGCCGAGGTGTGGCTGGACGACCGCCGCGTGGGCATCGCTCCGGTCCAGATCCACGCCCTGTCGTTCGAGCGCCACGCGGTCCGCCTTGTCCGGGAATTCCACCAGCCCCGAGAGCTCATCCTTCAGCCCCGGACGGACGCGGGGGGCAAGCGCTCCTATTCCGTCCTCGATCGCACCACTCAGAAAGAGCTCTGCGTCCGCGAGTGCACTCCGGGCTTCACGCTCGAGGGGATCGAACTGAGCCGACAGAAGGGCAACATCAGCATCACGACGCCCCGAGTCGAGAAGGCGTCCGTCTATGTGGACGGCAATTTCTACGACGTGACCCCATTCGAGGATTCCCTCGACGCGGGAGTCCACCAGTTCACGATCTCCAAGGAGGGATTC
>DATGFI010000106.1:0-2707 GCA_035309205.1 Planctomycetota bacterium
CGGCCACAATGCGGGCGGCGATCACCAAGGCCGGCCACACGCCGGCCGAGCGCGATCCGCACCACAACCGCGTGCAGGCGCCGGCCGTGTCCCGCAAGGAAGAGCTGGTCTTCGCCTAAGCGGCGGCTCCCTCTCCCCGCGGGCCGAGTCCCCGGGCAAAGACATTGATAGTTTATAATATTATAATATAAGAATCTTATGGGCGGACCCGGAGCCAGTAATATTACGACATTATAATACTGTAATGACTTGATGGGAGAAGACGAAGGGGTCCAGGGTTCCCAGGAGCTTGTGGAAGAAGGTCGGCCCGAAGAGCGACGCGTAGTAGAGCGGCGTAAAGATCCGCTCCTGCATCTTCCCCCCCGGGCGCAGATGCACGAACAGTTTCGCCAGAAGCCCCCGGCCCGTCGTGTCCTGCCGCGACTGCTCCTCCCGAACCCGCGACGCCAGCGCCTCGAGCGCCTCCCGGACCTTGATCGCCGTCTTATCCTGCGCCTTCGTCATCGACTCCGCCCCCTGCAGGCGCTTCATGAGTTCCGCCACCTCCGACATCAGCCGATCCGGCAGCTTCTCAAGCTCCCCCGCCACGTCCTCCTCATGGCGCACGAAGAGGGGACCCAGTTCCGCCTCGGACTCGAAGAGGCGGTCGGCGCCCAGCCCGACCCTTTCACGGATCTTCCAGATCTTGGGCTCCAGGAGGGTCGCCGTCACCCGGGGAAAGATGATGGGCGGCTCGATTCCGAACGCCCGGTACGCGGGCAGAAGCTCCGCCTGATAGCCCACTTCGCTCGGACCTCCGACATAGGCGCAGGTCGGCAGGACGGTATCCTGAAGAAGGGGCCGAAGGGCGACCCCGGCGGAGAGCCGCCCCTGCACCGGTCCGGGCTTGTCCATCCGGACGCGCCGGCCGTCGCGGATCTGAAACAGGTCCAGGCCGATCTCGCGGCCCAGGTGGTCCTCGAAATGCTCCGCGATCACCGCCTGACGTCCCTGGTCGACCGCCCGGGTGAGACGATCCGGGTTCGCCAGGTGCTCTGAGAAGAGTTTTGCCGATCGTTCACCGTCCAGGTGCCGGGGCTCCAGCACGATGAGACCGTAATGGCCGAAGGTGTTGAGCAGGAGCTTGGTGAACGCCTCCGCAATGCTCCCCACGTGCGTCAGTTTGATCAGGTCGCTGAGCCAGGGGCTGAATTCGGTGGACGGAAGCGCGTCGGACAGGGCTCCGGCGAACATGCGGAGGGCCTCCGGACTGCCCTGCTGGTAGAGCGGCGCCCCCACGTCCCCCGCCGGCATCGGGATCTCCTTCACCCGGTTCTCCCGATCGGGGAACGAGATCGCGTCCCCGCCGCGGGTATCGTCCGAATGGTTCCAGAAAATCGGGACGCAGGGGACGCCCCGGGCCTCGATCCCCTGGGCAAAGCGGATCGCCGCCTGCGCCTTGTGGAAGTTGTACAGGGGGCCCCATCCCACGGAAGGCTGCTGGCCGGTCACGACGGCCGCCGCGCCCTCCTCCAGCTTTTCGATCGACGTGAATGCGTCGGGCGGGGCTCCGTGCTGCTCGTGATACCGCTTCAGCGTATCGATCACGGACTTCTCGATGCCCCTGGCCGCCGCCCGCCTGGCTCGCTCGACGATCACCTTCTCGTCGCGATAGCGGTGGGCGAAGAGCTTCACCGAGCGGGGCTCATCCAGGCAGTACGAGATGAAGAGTCCAGGATAGTGCGCGCGGAGTCGGTCGTAGCCGACCAGCTCGATTTTCATCTCCCGATCCCCAGCGCGGGCTCGCGGAATTGCATCACGCGAGCGAAGACCCGATGATCCATCCGTGTAGGAATAGTAGGGGCGGCCCCTGCGCTTGTCAACCTCGCACGGGTCTGTTACGATGGGAGGCGGTCCATGAAAACCTTCGCCCTTCTTCTCCTGCTCGCGCCCGCAGCGATCGCCGACGAAGTCGAACTGACCAGCGGCACCGTGGTCGAGGGAAGAGTCCAGGATCTCGGAGACTCCATCCGAGTCATCAAGTCCAACGGCTCCGCCGTCTACCCCAAGTCCATGATCCGGAAGATCACCCCGAAGAAGACGGTCGAGGAGATCTACGAGGAGAAGGCCCGCGACCTCAAGGACGCCGATGCCGACGGGCACCTCCAGCTCGGGCGCTGGTGCCTCCAGAACAAACTCCAGAAAGAGGCGCTCGTCGAGTTCAAGAAAGTCATAGCCCTCAATCCCGAGCACGAGGAAGCGCGGGTCGGCGCGGGATTCCAGAAAGTCGACGGCAAGTGGCTGACCGAGGATGAGGTCAATCTCGCCAAGGGCCTGGTCAAGCACAAGGGCAAGTGGATGACACCCGAGCAGCGCGACCTGGACAACGCGCTGGAGGAGCAGAAGGAACTCGACAAGGCCATCCAGCACGAAGTCACCGTGCAGATGGCTCGCCTGAAGTCGTCGAGCGAGAAGACCCGCCTGGAGGCGGTCGAGGCGCTTTCCAGGCTCGAGGACAAGCACAAAATCCGGGCCTACATCGCTGCGATCCCGAGCCCCCAGCGCGAAGTCCGGAGATTCCTCTTTCAGGAACTCGGCCGGATGAAGGACCCCTCAGCTCTGCGTCCGCTGGTCCGGCGGTCCCTCTGGGACGAGGATGAGGACCTCCGCCCGGTCGCATTCCGCGCGGTCCAAGACATCGGCCACCCGGACACGTCCTTCTTCTACG
>DATGFI010000107.1:0-6541 GCA_035309205.1 Planctomycetota bacterium
ACCGGGCTCCAGGCCCGCCTTCTTCGCCGCGTCTACGCGCCACGCCTTGATCCGGTCGACGCGCTTCGAATAGCCCGCGACCGGCTTGGGCCGGTGCTGCCAGGTTCGCACGGGCAGCTTGTCGTCCGGCACCGCTTCGCCGCGGCGGATCGCCGCCAGTACGTCGGAGGCGTAGCGGCCCTTGAGCGCGGCGGAGAGGCCCCGCGTCTGGCTGAGACCCCGGACATCCCTGGGCTTGTTGATCGCGAGCGTCACCAGAGGCTCGTCGCCCACGATCTTGAAGAGCGGGATGTCGGCATTCCGCGCCCATTCGTCCCGGAGGGCGAACAGCTCGCGGAGCACGGCGAGCGTCCGACCGTCCAGATCCCAGGCTCCCTTGGCTTTCAAGAAATCCGCCGGCTCGCGCAGGGGAGCCGGTTCGAGCCGCGCAAGCGCTTCGCCTTCTTCGCGGACCCAGGCTTCCCGGCCCCGTTGGCGCAGCTCGGGGAGGAGACGGTCGCGGAGCGCGATCAGGTGTCGCACGTCCTCAGCCGCGTAGACCGCCTGCGCCTCGCTGAACGGGCGCCGTGACCAGTCGCAGCGCTGGAGACTCTTGGAGAGCTTCACCCCGAACTCCGTCTCCAGGACCGCCTGTAGCCCCAGTTCCAGCCGGCCGGCGAAGCGGGCGGCGACCTGGGTGTCGAAGAGCGCCGCGAACTCGAACTTGAAGTCCCGCTTCAGGAGCATGATGTCGTTGTCGGCGCCGTGGAGGAGTTTTTCAACCTTGGGGTCCGCCATGATCGGGGCCAGCGGCGAGAGATCCGTGAACGCGAGAGGGTCGACGAGCGCCGCGCGGCCCCGGTCATCGGCGATCTGAAGGAGGCAGACCTTCTCAAAGTAATGGAAGAAAGAGTCAGATTCGGTGTCGAGCGCGAGGGCGCTCACCCCTTCGAGGGAGCGCACGTACTCGCTCAAGTCCCCGGTCGTCCGAATCCAGATATGCGGAGTACTGATGGGGAATCAGGATAGGCCGTCCGCCCCGAGCGTGTCAAGAAGCGCGAGATCAGGTCCGCAGCTGGCCGAGCTTCTTGACGAGGTCTTCGAAGGACAGGCCCCGCGCCAGCTCTTGGGCGAAGTCGCCCAGAGGAACCAGGATGCTGCGCGCGCGCGGCGGAGGCGCGTCCTTCACGGTGACGATGAGCTTGAGGCCGCCGTCGTCGATGCAGACCATGCGGATCAGGCCGCGGCCGGCGACCTGGGCGGCGGCTTCATAGACCTTCTTCTGGGGGTCGGTCAGATCTTTGTGGGTCTTGCGGGGAAGCTCGGGGGGAACTTCCGCCATGCCGGGCTGGTCGGGCAGTCCGCTCGACGACCGGAGGCTGGTGTAGGCGAGGGGAATCGGCGCGGGCTCGGCTTCCACGACTCGGACGACGATTCCACAGGTTCCGTCCATCGCGGTCACCTTCGTGAGGCCGTAGCCGCCGATTTCGTCCTGCGTGAACTCGATCGACTCGGCGTTCCCGGGGTTGGCGACCAGGACCGCGCAAAGCTCTCGCTCGCCGAACTTCTCGACGTGGGCCTTGCACCCCTCGGCGACCTTGCGAACGTCGTCCTTGAACGTGGCCCCGGGTTCGGCGCCCTTGACCAGGATGCGCGCGATGTCGGGTTTCTGGATGACGGAGGCTACCAGCCCGCCATCCTTGAAGATTCCTTTGAGGACTGTTTCATCGCCCATTTTTCCCACCCCTGCACCTAGCTGCGGCAGAATAGTATCATACTCTGGTGCGGTTCACGTCCATCTTTGTCGTCTTGCTTGCAGGTTGTTCGTCGGCTTCGGTGCCGGTCCCCATAATTGCTTCCCCGGAGCTGAGGGATTTTCGCGGGATCATCCACTGTCACTCCAGGTATTCGCACGATTCCCAGGGGACCTACGAGGAGATCCTTGCGGCGGCGAAGGCGGCGAAGGTCGATTTCATCTGCATGACCGACCATCCGCCCAGCGGCGACAAGGGAAGACCCCTACGGGAGGGATGGACGGGAATCCATGACGGGGTCCTGTTTATCCAAGGAGCGGAGTATAGCGACCAGATCCTCGGCCTGGGGCTCCGGGATCCGATTTCGGGGAAGGACCGCCGGGAGACCATCCGGGCGATCCACGCCCAGGGCGGCGTGGCGATCGCCTGCCATCCGGAGGAGATCGACGACTGGGACGCCTACGCCGAGGCGGACGGGATGGAAATCTACAACGTCCACGCCACGCTCAAGCGAAAGTCCAAGGACAAGACCTTCATGCTCCGGGTGGCCAAAGCGATCAAGGAAGATCCCGAACATTCGTTCCAGCTCCTCCAGGATTTGGACCCGGCGATCGTAAGGAAGTGGGATGAGATCAATCGGACCCATCCCTTCACGGGGATCGCCGGGAATGACGCCCACCAGAACGTGAGTTTCTTCGGCCTGCAGCTCGATCCCTATCCCCGCGCTTTCAGGTTTGTCGCGACCCACGTCCTGGCGGAGGATCTGACGCAAGAAGCGGTGCTGGGCGCCCTCCGGGCGGGGCGAGCTTACGTCGCATTCTCTGAGGAGCAATCCGGGCTGGTCCGGGGGCAGGGGCTGGACTGGGTCGGGGAGGAGATCGCAGGATCCGGGTGGCGGCCCTATCCCCACTTCAAGCCAGCCCTCGGCTACGGGGACCTGCACTGCCGATGGCTGCGGGACGGGGAGGAGGTGCCGTCCCCCCAAGAAAGGCGGAGCCCGGCGACCCGCGGACCTGACGGCAGGATCCTTGAGGGCCTCCTCCAGTGGCGGAGGGGGGAGCCTGGGCGATACCGCTACGAAGTTCTCCGGGAGGATGCCGCCCCGGTCCTTCTGACCAATCCCGTCCGATTTCGGTGAACCCGTCGGCGCGGCCGCCGGTTAGAGATAGCGATGGAACCGTTCCGAACGACCTAGCCTCCCGGGTCTTCTTCCATCCCCGTATTGACTCCCGATTCCGGTTCCAGTAGGATTCGCGTCCCTTATGTCGGTCAAAGTCACACTACCTGACGGATCGGTCAAGGAATACCCCGACGGAACCAATGCCCTGGGGGTAGCCGAATCCATCTCCAAGGGCCTGGCGAAAGTCGTCGTGGCCGCCAAGGTCAACGGCGAAATCATGGACTTTCACCGACCGCTCCCGGCCGAGTGCAGCGTCCTCCTGATCAAGGAGGACAGTCCCGAAGGCCTCGACGTGATCCGCCACTCCGCCGCGCACATCATGGCCGGTGCCGTCAAGCGCATTTATGGGGACGCGGTCAAATTCGGCTACGGCCCGCCCGTCGAGGACGGCTTCTATTACGACATGGAATTCCCGGCCGGAACCAAGATCTCCGAGGACGACCTGGCCAAAATCGAGGCGGAGTGCAGGAAGATCATCGAGTCGAACTTCCACTTCGAACGTCGGGATCTTCCCAAGGACCAGGTCCTCGACCTGATGCGCAAAACGGGGCAGGGCTACAAGGTCCAGACGATTACCGAGAACATCAAGGAACCGACCGCGTCGATCTACACGGACGGCGACTTCACTGACCTCTGCGAGGGGCCGCACGTGCCGTCGACAGGCCGGGTGAAGGCGATCAAGCTGACCAAGGTGACGGGCGCCTACTGGAAGGGCGACCAGAAGAACGCCATGTTGACCCGTCTCTACGGGACGGCCTGGGCATCGCAGAAGGCGCTCGACGAATACGTTAAGCGGCTGGAAGAAGCGAAAAAGCGCGACCACCGCAAGCTGGGACAGGACCTGGAGCTGTTCATGTTCCACGAATGGTCTCCGGGGGCGGTCTTCTTTCTCCCCAAGGGCGCGATCATCTACAACGAGCTGCAGGCCTTCATCCGCGAGGAGTACCGCAAGCGCGGCTTCCAGGAAGTCGTGACGCCGCAGCTCTACAACAAGGGGCTCTGGCAGCTGTCGGGCCACTGGGACCATTATCAGGAGAACATGTTCATCCTCGACATCGACGAGGACAAGTTCTCGCTGAAGCCGATGAACTGCCCCAGCCACGTGCTCATGTTCAAGCACCGGCGCCGCAGCTACCGCGAGCTGCCGATGCGGATCGCGGACTTCTGCCCCCTGCACCGAAACGAGGTGAAGGGCGTCCTTTCGGGGATGACCCGCGTGCGCAAGTTCGAGCAGGACGATGCGCACATCTTCTGTACCGAGGACCAGATCGGGGCGGAGATGGCAGGTCAGATCGACTTCGTGAAGCACGTCTACACGAATACGTTCAAAATGCCCTTCGTCGCGAAGCTCTCGACCCGGCCCGAGAAGTTCCTGGGGAAAGTCGAAACCTGGAACGCGGCAGAGGCGGCGCTCGAAAAGGCGCTCAAGGACAACGTTGTCGAGTACAAGATCAATGCCGGCGACGGCGCCTTCTACGGGCCGAAGATCGACTTCGACATCAAGGACGCCATCGGCCGCAACTGGCAGCTGGCGACGATCCAACTCGACTTCCAGCTGCCCCAGCGCATGGGATGCGAATACGAGGGTCAGGACGGCCAGCGCCACCACCCGGTGATGATCCATCGGGCCATGCTCGGGAGTCTCGAGCGCTTCATCGGCATCCTGACCGAGCACTACGGCGGCGACTTTCCGCTCTGGTTGGCGCCGGTGCAGGCGGCCGTGCTGGCCGTGACTCCTCTCTCGGACGAGATCGAGGCCTACGCCAAGGCGCTCCACCGGAATCTTCTGGACGCCGGCCTGCGCTGCGAAATTGATTTGTCCGCGGACCACATATCCGCTAAGATCAAAGCCCGCGAACTCCAGAAAGTGCCGTACATGGCCGTGGTCGGTGCGAAGGAAGTCGCGGCGGTCACGGTGAACGTCCGGGAGCACAAGAAGAAGGAAACCCGGACCCTGCCGGCCGACGATTTCGTGTCTAACCTCAGGAGGGACGTTGCCGCCAAGAGTACCCTTTAGGCGCGAGCTGCCGGTCTCGCGCGACGAGCATCGAATCAACGACCGCATCCGCGTGCCGCGGGTGAAAGTGGTGGACGAGAACGGGGTCATGTTGGGCGAGATGCCCACCCTGCAGGCGCTGCAGATCGCGCGCGAGCGGGGCTTCGACCTCGTGGAAGTGGCCGCCGAGGCCCGGCCCCCCGTCTGCAAGCTGCTCGACTACGGCAAGTACAAGTACGAGCAGAAGAAGAAGCAGAATAAGTCGAAGTCGAAGCAGCACGTTCAGCAGGTGAAGGAAGTGCGCCTGCGCCCGCTGACGGGCGAGCACGATCTCCTGACGAAGCTGAAGAAGGCGCAGGAGATGCTGCTGGAGGGCGATAAGGTCCTCATCACGATTTTCTTCCGCGGCCGCGAGCAGGCTCACAAGGAACACGGCCGGGCGATGATGGAGCGCATCAAGAAGGAATTGGATCCCGTGGCGAAGGTGGAGCACGAAGTGTCGATGACCGGCCCTCGGATGCAGATGACGTTTCTGCCCAAGCCCGGAGCGACTCCGCCCAAGGCCGGGAAGCCGCCGAAAGCGCCGGGCGCCCCACCCGGAGGGGCGGATCCGGCACCGGCGCCCGGGGCGCCGCCTCTTTCCCCGACAGCCCCAGCGGCCCAGGTGCCGACCCCGGCACCGGCGCCCGAAGGAGAACCGAAGAATGCCTAAGCAGAAGACGAACAAGGGCGCGAAGAAGCGCTTCAAGGTCACCGCGACCGGGAAGGTCCTCTTCCGTCCCGCCGGGAAGCGGCACATCATGTCGGGCAAGAAGTCGAAGCGTCGCCGCCAGATGCGGCGTTGGCGTCAGTTCGAGGGCAGCCACGACGCCAAGGACATCCGGATCATGTTGCAGAAATAGGGAGCATCCATGCCTCGTCAGAAAAGCGGTCCGTACCGCAAGCAGCGCATCAAGAAGATCCTCAAGCGCGCCAAGGGATTCCGCGCCGGCAGGAGCAAGCTCAACCGCGCGGGCCGCGAAGCCGTCATGCGGGCGGGCCAGTACGCGTACTTCGGCCGCAAGAACAAGAAACGGGACTACCGCGGGATGTGGATCATCCGCATCAATGCCGCCTGCGACCTGCGCGGGATCCCGTATCACCGATTTATCAACGGCCTCCGCGTGGCCAAGGTCGAGTTGAACCGGAAGGCCCTGGCGGAGCTGGCGCTCTCGGAGCCCAAGGCCTTCGACGAGCTGGTCGAGACGGCCAGGAAGGCTCTGGCCGCGGCCCAGCCCGCCCCGGCGAAGAAGTAAGCAGAAACCCTGGACAGGAACTCCGAGGCCATAGGGAAGACCTATGGCCTCTTTTTTTTGAAGAACGCGCCGGAGCCAAAGAGGCAAGGGCGGGTGGATCATGAGCCTGAGCGAGAAAATCAGCGAGGTCCGCGCGAATTTCGAGAAGGAAGCCGCGACGCTTCCCCTCGATCAGCTCAAGAGCCGCTACGTGGGGCGCGAAGGAGCCGTCCGCGAGCTCTTTGCGCTCCTCAAGGCGGTCCCCCCCGCGGAGAAGGGCGCCGCCGGCCAGCAGCTCAACGCCCTCAAGACCGAGCTCGAAAAGCGCGTCGACGAGCTGGCGAAATCGAGGGTCAGC
>DATGFI010000108.1:0-3611 GCA_035309205.1 Planctomycetota bacterium
TCGAGCGTCCAGATTCCCATGGTGATCGTGGATCCGATGCTGCGGGTCCGGCGGATCACCCCGCAGGCGGAAAAGCTCCTGAGCGTCGCTCCCTTGGACGTGAGCCGGCGCATCTCGGACTTCAGGCCGGCGATCGAAGTCCCCAATCTCGAGGCCCTCCTGCGGAGCTCGATCGACAATCTCTCCGCCATCGAGCAGGAGGTGAAGGATCGCGACGGCCGCTGGTGGCTGCTCCGGATCCGCCCCTATCGTACGAGCGAACGGCGGATCGACGGAGCGGTGATCACGCTGCTCGACGTCGACGCCCTCAAGCGCTCCTCGATGCAGAACGAGGAGCGGCGGCTCTTCTCGGTCGCGGTCATCCAGGCGATGCGGGATTCCCTTCTCGTCCTCGACAGCGGCTTCCGCGTGAAGGGGACGAACGATTCCTATCTCCGCTTCTTCGGCTCGAAGAAGGAGGACATCGAGGGACATGATTTCCACGAGATCAACGGGGGAATCTGGGACATCCCCGCCCTGCGCGCGCTCATGGCCGAAATCCTGCCGAAGAACACGCTGCTGAAGGACTTCCGGATCGAGAAGGAGTTCCCGGGCATCGGCCGGAAGATCCTGCTCGTCCACGCGAGGCAGGTGCGCTTCGAGACCGCCACGGAACCCATGATCCTGGTCACGTTCGAGGACGTGACCGAGCGGACCCTCGCGGAGGCGAGGATCCGCGACCTGAACGTCGGTCTGGAGCGGCAGGTCTCCGAACGGACGTCGAAGCTCGAGGGCGCCAAAGGGGAGCTCGAAGCCTTCACCTACAGCGTCGCCCACGACCTCCGGGCGCCCCTGCGGGCCATGTACGGCCTGGGACAGGCCTTGATCGAGGACTATGCGGGCAAGCCGCTGGACGCGTCCGGCCGCGGCTATCTGGAACATATCGTCCAGGCCAGCCGGAAGATGGACGTGCTGATCGAGGATCTCCTGGCGTTCAGCCGTCTGGGACGTGAGGAGATCCGGCTGGAGCCCGTCGCCCCCGAGGCGGTGGTCGACCAGACCCTGGGGGTGCTCGCCTCCGAGATCAAGGACCGGAAGGCCCAGGTGAAGGTCGAGAAGCCCCTGCCCGTCCTGATCGCCCATGCCTCCACGCTGCGGCAGGTGCTGATCAATCTCCTGTCGAACGCGATCAAGTTTGTCGCCCCCGGCGTCGTTCCCCAGGTCACGATCCGGGCGGAGACCAAGGGGGACCGGGTCCGGATCTGGGTGGAGGACAACGGCATCGGGATCGCCGAGCATCACCGGGAGCGGGTTTTCCAGGTCTTCGAGCGCCTCAACCGGATCGAGGACTACCCGGGAACGGGGATCGGTCTGGCGATCGTCAAGCGGGCCGTCGACCGGATGCGCGGCACCATGGGCTTCGAAAGTCAGGTCGACCGTGGAAGCCGGTTCTGGGTGGAATTCCTGAAGGATCAGAAATGATGTACACGCTGCTGTGGATCGAGGACGACCCCAACGACATCCTCCTGGGAGAGCGCGCGCTCCACAAGTCGGGATTCCCCAAGCCCATCGTGCTGCGGGACGGCGAGGAGGCCATCGCCTACCTCAGCGGAAAGGGCCCCTACGAGGACCGCTCGCGGCACCCCCTTCCCTCGCTCATCCTTTCGGATCTCAAGCTTCCGCGCGTCTCGGGTTTCGACATCGTCCGGTGGCTGCGCGATCAGAAGGGGCTGCGCCGCATCCCCTTCATCTTCTTCACTTCGTCGCGACAGCGCCGGGATATCGACCTGGCGTATGATTGCGGAGCGAATGCGTACCTCGTGAAGCCGGTCGAGTCGCACGTTCTGGTCGACCTGTTCCGGAGCCTCTGCAGCTTCTGGATGTCGTACAACGCCAGCCCGGACCTTTCGATGAATCCCCTGGTCCGCTGAGGGGCCGGCTCCCCTGGAAAACGAGAATCCCCGGCTCCTGTCGGGGGGCCGGGGATTCCAAGGTTCCTGGGAGGGAGGGGCGTCCGGACCTTCTGCGGGACCTTCTACTTGACCTTCTCGAAGTACTTGGACGCTTCCTTCGTATTGATCGTGTCCTTCCCCTTGGTCCAGTTGGCCGGGCACACCTCGCCGGTCTTCGCGTTGTGCTGGAAGGCATCGATGAGCCTCAGGGTCTCGTCGACGTTCCGGCCGACGCCGAGGAAGTTGACGGTCTCGTTCACGACGACGCCCTCGGGATTGATGATGAAGAGGCCGCGCAGGGCGATCCCCTTATCCTCCATGAGGACACCGTAGTCGCGGGAAATCTGCTTGGTGACGTCCGCCAGGACCGGATAATCCGTGCCGGCGATGCCGCCCTTGTTCCGGGGCGTGTTGTACCAGGCCAGGTGCGAATACTGGCTGTCGATGGACACGCCGATCACCTCGGCGCCGCGCGACTGGAAGTCGGCGACGCGGTCGGCGAAGCCGGTGATCTCCGTGGGGCAGACGAAGGTGAAATCGAGCGGGTAGAAGAACAGCACCACCCACTTGCCCTTGTACTCGTCGAGGGACACTTCCTTGATCTGCCCCTTCACGATGGCCTGCGTCTTGAACTTGGGCGCGGGCTTCCCTACGAGCGTCGCCATGAATTCCTCCTTATCCGTTGCGAAGCCTATACCGTCGAACCGATCAATGTTTAACGCGTGAATCCGCGGTTCATTCCGGACCCGGCTAGAACGGCTTGGGCCGCCGGATCAGGTCCAGAAACTCCTCCCTCGTCTTGGAATCGCTGCGGAAGCGGCCCTGCATCGAGCTGGTGATCATGTGCGCGTTGTTCTTTTCCACGCCCCGCATCATGACGCAGAGGTGGAGGGCCTCGATCACGACGCCGACGCCCTTGGGCCGAAGCGCCGACTCGATCGCCTTGGCGATCTGGGTGGTGAGCTTTTCCTGGATCTGCAGACGGCGGGAGAAGACCTCGACGACGCGGGGGACCTTCGACAGGCCGACGACTTTCTTGTCCGGCAGGTACGCCACGTGGCACTTCCCGAAGAACGGCAGGAGGTGATGTTCGCACATCGAGAAGACGTCGATGTCCTTGACGATCACCATCTCGTCGTAGTCGCTGGCGTCGAAGACGGCGCTCTTGAGGATCTCCGCCGCGTCCTGGGAATAGCCCTTGGTGAAGTGCTTGAAGGCCTTCTCCACCCGCAGCGGGGTCTTCTGGAGCCCTTCCCGGGACGGATCCTCGCCCAGGAGCTTGAGAATCTCCGTGACGTGGTCCCGGAGTTCCAGGCGGGCGATCGCGGCTTTTTCAGTCATCGGGGCTGTCGATTATAGGCCCCGTCGTGGAAAAGTAAAGGGCCCGGCGTCTCCGCCGGGCCCTTTGGATCGATCTTTGTGGAGGGCGGCCGAAGGCCTCCGCCCTACTTCACTTCCCACATGTCGCCGGCGAACAGCAGCTTGCGGACCTCGCCTTCGCCCTTCTGGGCCTTCTGATCCGTGATCTGGCCGTCGGTGCGCTCTTCGAGGGTCGGCAGCCGGTCGTTCCGGAAGATGCCGATGGGGAGCGGCATGATCTCGGCGGGATTCTTCGCCAGCGCCGCCTCCAGGTCCTTGGCGGTCGCGGGAGGATTGAGGCGCGACAGGATGGCGGCCAGG
>DATGFI010000109.1:0-2674 GCA_035309205.1 Planctomycetota bacterium
TCTCCTGGTACTCGGTGTGGATGTAGATGCCCGAGTTCGAGACGGGCTTGCAGTAGACCTGGGCCCGCAGCTCGAAATTCTTGAAGTTGTGGTTGTTCACGTCGCCGACGTAAAAGAGATGGCAGCGCTTGCCGTTGGCAATGATCTTCCCGTCCTCGACCCGGAAGGTCGTGTCGTTTTCGTTCGCCTTCCAGCCCGACAGGTCCTTGCCATTGAAAAGCGAGATGAAGCCCTCTTCCTTCTTCGCGTCCTGAGCCGGCGCCAACAGCAGTACGGCCGTGAGCAGCGTCTTCACGAGCAGATCTCCTTCATTTCAGTTTCATTCGCAGAATCGACCTATATAACGGCCGAAGCGCCCCGCGCTGCCGAAAATCCATCCGAACTTCACCGCCGAGGAGGGGCTGGAACTGCAGCCGTGACCGTCGGGATCGGCGGAGAAGGTGGCCTGTGCGGAAGGAGGTGGCCTAAGGCCTGGACCGCACGCCCTGGCCGCCCTTGTCCATCATCTCGACACTCTTGAATTCGATCACCCCGTCGGCGCATCCCAGGCCGGGCAGGGCGGCGTCCCGCAGCGCCCAGGCGGCCCCCGGGGGATTCGGCAGGGCGAACGTACTGCGGCTGTCGACGTTCTTGCCCATCAGGATCGATGCAATCCCATCCTTCCGCACCCGGAAGACCACCGTATTGCTCGCTCCGTTTTCCAGGGCGCGGACGGACCACAGGAAGCTCCCCCCTCGCCAGGGAAGCAGGAGAACCACGTCGTCCGCCCCTTCGCGGCGGATGAAGGTCGCTCGCAGGTCGTATTCAGCGGGCGCTTTCCAGGGCAGCTCGATTCGCGCGTGGGGGGCGCGGCCCGAGATGAGGCCTGTGCCGTCAATCCTCCACGATCCTTCGACCGAGTCGCGGGCCGGATCGGCGAGGGCGGAGATCGTCGTTGCACGGGTCCAGTCTGCATCGAACGGGGAAGGCCCCGACATCATCCGTGCCCCGAAGAAGGTGAGCAGGACGGCAACGGGAATGAGCGCGGCAGGGATCCAGCTGACGGATGCTTTCTTCCTCTTGTCCTCCGCCGACTTCTGGGATGCACTCGTGGGCTGCTCGCCCAGCCATGCCGAGAGCTGATCGGCGAAGGCGAGCGCGTCCGGGAAGCGATCCTCCGGGCTTTTGGCCAGCGCCTGCATGCAGACGGACTCGATGGCCTTGTTCTCCGTGGTAGCGGCCCAGACGGCCGAGGCCGCCGACGGAGGAACGATGGGGTCCTGGACGACCCGCATGAGAGCGACGATCGTCATTTCTCCGGGAAAGGGCGGCTTCCCGGTCAGGATTTCGTACAACATGGCGCCCAGGGCATAGACGTCGGTCCGGCGGTCGACTTTCCTGAGCCCCTGGGCCTGCTCGGGGCTCATGTAGGACGGCGTCCCGACGACGGTTCCCGAGCCCGTGGAGGAGGAGACGCCCGAACCGGTGCCGTCGCCGCCGACCCG
Source organism: Planctomycetota bacterium (assembly GCA_035309205.1). GTDB lineage: Bacteria > Planctomycetota > MHYJ01 > MHYJ01 > JACPRB01 > JACQFK01. The sequence goes on from DATGFI010000109.1 coordinate 1,485, forward strand.
CTTGGCCATGCCGAAGTCGGTGACGAAGGGCCGGCCTTGGGCGTCGATCAGCACGTTCTTGGGCTTGAGGTCGCGGTGGAGGATGCCGGCCTGGTGGGCATGGTGGATCGCGAAGGCGATGTCGCGGAGCATGCGGACACGGGAGCGCAGCGAGGGCTTGCGCTGATCGACCCACTCCGAAAGCGGGATCCCGTCGATGAACTCCATCGCGATATAGCGGCGCGCGTCGATGGTGCCGGCTTCATAGACGCTCACGATGTTCGGGTGCTTGGCGAGGCGGGCGCAGAGCTGTGCCTCGCGCGTGAAGAGCTGCTCTTCAATCGCTGAATCTCTCAGATCGGTACTGGGATTGGGGAGCATCACCTTGAGGGCGACGCGCCGGTCCAGGGCCGTGTCGCGGGCCTCGTAGACCATGCCCATGGCGCCGCGGCCGAGCTCGCGGGTGAGTGTGTATTTCCCGAATGGCCGGGGAAGTTTTCCCGAGATGACGCCACCGTCGATCATAAGGGCAGGATTGTAGGGCGCGGAGCGGCGGCCGTCAACGCGGGAAACCGGCCCGCCCGGAGGAGGTCGGGGGACGGACCGCTGCGCGGACCGTCCCCCGTCATGGTTCCTCAGCTCCGATAAGCCTCGCGGCCGACGCCCTGAACTTTGATGCCCTGGCTTTCGATGACCTTCTGCAGGGCGATCATGTTCGCGGCGGCTTCGTCGATCGCGCGGGTGAAGGCAATCGAGCCTTTCAGCACCGGCGCGAGCTTCTTCGGGTCCTGGATGCGCGCGTCGGGGTATTCGTGCTCCACGACCAGGTCGACATTCGAGACGCCGTTCTTGAACTTGAGCAGCTCGCGGGCCGCCAGCTGGTGGTCCAGCCAGTCGACGGTGCGGTTTTGGAGGTACGCGAGCGGGTCGTGTTTGGCCGTGCCGGGCAGCTCGTGCGTGCAGAGGACCACCTGCTTGAGCCAGGCGGCCGACTGCTTGCGGACGTCGGGATCGGGCTTGCCGCCCTTGCGGTCGCCCCGGTCGCAGGTCTGGCCGCCGTAGCCCCATTCCGCGATGCCCTTGGGGTTGCTGACCTGCCCCTTCACGTGGAAGCCGCCGATCAGGAAGTTATAGCCCTCGTCCTTCAGGAACTGGAAGAGGTCGCGGGTGTTCTGGCCCATCAGGATCGCGTGCGACGGGTCGTAGTGGAT
>DATGFI010000110.1:0-2083 GCA_035309205.1 Planctomycetota bacterium
GCGCTCGACGGGCTGATCCGGTGCATCTCGCCCTTCTTCCGGAAATAGAACGTAAGGAGACGCCTATTCCCTCCCGTCCACCCCTCCGAGAACGACGCAGGAAACGAGCGGCGCCGCTGCGCCGTCGACTGAGCGCTCCGAGCTGAGGAAGGACGGCGGCCCCGGCCACGGTGCTGATCAGCCCAACTCGGTCCGCGAGACCGGGGCGAGCGACCTGGAACGCTTTCTGGGCGGCAAGCAGGAAGTCTTCGTCGATCCGTTTGACTGGTTATTGCTGATCCTGACCGTCGTCGTGATCGAGGTCCTGGTCATCGTGCTTTAGAAACTCCTGTCGCGCGGCGGTCGGCGCTGCCGCGTCACTCCCAGAATCGAGCCAAATGTCGGCGGCTCCCCTGGACCCGGCGCGGCTAGCTCGGGCGCTGGCTCCGCGATGTGTGGTTCTCCCCACGCCGGCATCTCAGCACTTCCCCTGGCCGCCAGGATCTGCGGCCGACCGCCGATGAGATGAGCCTTCAGCAGTTCGTCACATCTCAGCAGCTCATCGCCTTTGCAAGGACTTGCGATCCTGACCCTGACTCACAAAGTCCAATCTGCTTCCAGGCCATCGGGGGCTCGGGATCGCAATCCGTTTGACCATTGAGGACCAAGAACCGATGAGGCGACCCTGGGAGGGGACCGCGAACTCCTCGCGTTGATGAACTCTCCTTATGTTCACGCCGGAATGAAAGCTCCGAGTTCCCGGAAGAGGCGAACAAACCATCACCCTAAGGAAAAGCGACGTCCGGGCTATGGAGGAAATCGATGATCGGCCGAGTCAAGGCGAGGGGTCCGGGACACCCTGAGAACAGGTGGATCGGAAATGGGAGGGGGACGATTAGTCGACGGCGCCATAATCCTGGAAGGGGTCAAAAGGCGGTTCCCATCGCCGGGTCCCCGCTTCCCGATCACGACGGTAAGCGTCCAAATGGCCCACAGCCCCATGGACGAGACGCGAGCAAGTCCACTCCTCCGCGGAAAGGACCGGCCTGCGAAACCGAACATTCATGGGACTCGATCGCGGCAACTGGGCGACCGTGAAGGATTCCGGATTCCAGGGATACCCCGGCGCGGCTCCAGTGTTCCCGGCAGGCGGCACCCAACCTGCGGAACGGACGGGAGGAAGGTGAGCGTGGCGCATGCGATTTAAGAGAACCGGACCCGGACATTTCGTTATGCCGGATCACCTTCTATCTGATCCGCTGGGGGAACATGGAGGTGAGAACGCCGTCAATCACGCCGTTGGACTGGAACTGTGCGCTGGCGAACCCCGTGCGGGCGTTTTCGAGGATGAGGAGGATGGCCCCCTGATCGATGCCGAAGCGAGTCCAGTTCACCCACGGCAGCGAACTTTTGGGATCCACCTGGAGGAGATTGAGGGCATCCGCGTAGCCCAGACCCTCCTGGAAAACATCCAGAGCCGCCAAGTTTCGAAGCGCCCGCAGGACTTCCGGGCGCGAATGCAGGATAGAACCCACCATGCCGTACAGCGCGACTGTGCCGTCGAAATCGGGCTTCACCGTCGAAGGAGGCGTGCCGTAATTGTGATAGCGTCCGTCCGGCCCTTCGCAGGCCGTGATCCCGAAGGCCCAATCCGGCAGCTTGTGCTCCAGGGCAAAGCGGCGATTGGCGATGATGGCCCGCGCCGAGTTGTCGTACCAGTTGAACGCGTCAGTGCTCGGACCGAGCCGGCGCGTATCCAGGAAGCAGGATCCGTAGAAATAAGTGAACAGGGACCCATTGTAGGAATTGGCGAGCGTGACGTCGCCGTACTGACGGGCGGTGCGGTCGACCGATCCGAACGCGGTCGGGGCGATCTCCTTCCGGGGTGAAGCGGCCGCCAAGATCGAGATGAGCGCCACCTCATCCGTATAGGTTCCCCAATGGACGGGACGATCCGGACCGCCGCAGAAGAAGCCGGGACCCCGGAGATCCGGAAACTCGTACCCCGGACGCCGGGTGGGGCTCCAGGCCATGTAGAAGTGCTTCTGCTTCGCATCGAAGAACCATCCCCACTCGACGGCATCGATCAGCCAGGAGGAAAGGG
>DATGFI010000111.1:0-15293 GCA_035309205.1 Planctomycetota bacterium
ACCCGTTCGGCCGCTTTCTTCGAGCCCCAGGACTGGTGCGCGATCTCTCCGACGGCGGCGGCTTTGAACCCGCTGCCTTCGATGGCGGCCAGGACTTTCCGGAGCCCCTTGGCCAGGACTTCCGGGGGGGGAGCGCTTGCATCCATCATGTCCGATGGTATTCCGGGATCGGGCTTTTTGGGAAAAATTCGTGAATCTGACTTCTCGGGTACCGGGGCTGTCCCGGAGTCCCGCTGGGCGGCCTGGATGGCGGAGACCAGCTGAGTGAGGCGGGAGCGGAGACGAACTTTGGCGGTTTCCGCGGCCTGGACGGCCCCGTGGTCCCGATCCCGCCCCGTCTTCATCCCCCGGAGGCTCAACTCCGCCTGACGGAGGTTGGTGTCGATCAGGTTCATCTCGGGTCGAATGATGGAGGCGGCCAGCTCGCCGTCCAGGTCGATCGACTCTCCGGCCTGGAGCTCGACCCCGACCGAATGCAGGAGCTTTGCGATCCGGCCGGCATCCAGGGGAAGCGCCTCGTTCCCCTGGAAGAGCAAAGCCTTTCCGCCGGTCAGCTGAAAGCGGAAGGTGCCGGGTGCGGGAGTGTTGCCGGGCGTGAGCCGCGCGATCGAGCGTTCCATGCTTCTTCGGAGCGCCGGCATGGCGTCCGCATCGGGGCCGCCAGGAGCTTCCTGATCGATCTGGACGACACCCTTCTTGAGTCGGTCGATCAGCGAATCGGTATCCTGCATGGAATAATGTTACTCGACGACGGCCCCTGGGGGATCTGAATCGGGGAGAAGGCTTTCGGGGGAACCTTGGAGGCCAGAATCCGGATTTCGGATCTCGTCTCGGCCACGCTCCTTGAGGCGAATTTGGGGATCACAGGGGCTTCCGAACAGGCTCACTATGGGCATGCCACACGTCGTGATCGAGGCCGCCGGACCCCTGGGCGTGGTGTATGGGAAGTTCCAGCCGTTCGCGGAGCGACAGGGGGAGGAGATCCTGAAGGTGGTGGACCTTTATCTCAATCAGAAGGAGAACAGTCTCCTTCTCGAGTCGATCGTCATCGAATCGGGTTCGCAACAGGCCTTCTTCGTCCAGCTCTCCCAGAAGGATCTCAACGTCACCGTCCGGCTCCTGCCTCAAACGGACCCGGAAAAGACCCCGGGCGTGAAGCGGCTGCTGGCGACGATCGCCGGGCGGCTGAGATCGCTCTTTCCCGGAAGCCGCTTCGGCAAGACCAACCTCGACGAGTTCCTCAAAGCCATCCCCTGAGCAGGAGGGGGAGCACGAACGCGGCGGCGAGCCGGCTGCGGACGAAGAACAGCGCCGCCGTCACCAGGACCGGCAGCGCCCCGATCGGGTGTCCGGCTGCCACTGACACGGCAAACATCCCCAAGGCGAGCCGGGCTTCGGTCAGTCCATCGCGTCTGACGATGAGCCAGGCCGCGACGGCGGCCAACGCATAGGGAATCAGGCGTGGTCCCTCGACCTTCCACGCGATGGCGGCTCCCATGCAGAGCACCAGGAGAACCAGCAAGGCCGTCGCCGCCGCCGCCCCTCGCAGGGCAGGGGTCTCCGGAGGCTGTTCTTCCCGAGCGCAGCGGATCGCCTCGGCGATCCCGCGAGGGCGGACCCCAAACCGCGACAATGCCTCGGGGTTCCGGACCACGGTCTCGTTCCGAACGCCTTCGATCAGGGCGCGGCCGACCCGCGCGTACCGGGGAGCCATCAGGCGGAGCCAGAGGCCCGAGAGGCCGGGGCTCAGGACCGGGACTCGGATCAACAGGCGGCGGCATCCCTTCTGCCGCGCGTATTCCCTCATGAGTCCTCCGTACGACACTTGGTCCGCTCCCCCGATCTCGAACGTGCCTCCCTCCGTCTGCTGCGCGGCCTCCTGGAGATACTCGACGACGTCGTCGATCGCGATCGGCTGGGCCAGGGTCGTCACCCATCGCGGGGTGATCATGACGGGCAGCTTGTCGACGAGCGCTCGGACGATCTCGTAGGAAAGGCTTCCCGATCCGACGATGATCGACGCGCGGAACTCGACCACGAGCACGTCCGACTCGCGCAGGATCCGGCCCACTTCCTGTCGGCTGGTGAGGTGCTCGGAAAGATCGCCGCCTCCCCCCAGTCCTCCGAGATAGATGATGCGTTCAACGCCCGATGCTTGCGCGGCCTCACCGAAGCGTCGGGCGGCGTCGCGATCGCGCTCGGCGAAGTGGCCCGGAGCCGCCATCGAATGGATGAGGTAGTAGGCCGTGCGGACGCCGGTCATGGCGCGCCGGAGCGAAACCTCGTCCAGGACGTCGCCGGTCACCCATTCGGTCGTCGAAGGTCCCGGCGAGATCACGGCTCGCCGGACAAGGGCCCGCACCGGGATGCGTTGACGCTCGAAAGCCTTCAAGAGTCGGCCGCCGACATAGCCGGTGGCGCCGGTCAGCAGGATCAAGCGGTCCTCCTTTGGGGTGAACAACCACTTCGCTCATGGTCGCTGATAAAGGTCCGCTTCGCGAGCGCAATCGGCGACGGATTCCGACGTGGTTTTCGGGGAAGGCGGGTCGTGTGATGGTATCCCGGGGCAGGTTTGAACTGCCGACCTGCGGTTTAGGAAACCGCCGCTCTATCCAGCTGAGCTACCGGGACCCGTAAGGCGCATCTTACCGGCCAGCGCGAGACGGCGCTAGTACCCGGTTACTCCGGCGCGATGGCTCGCAGTTCAACGGAAGCCGCGCGGACGTGAAGAATGAACTCCGTGCTAAACTAAGATTGGCGCAGGGGAAGTTACGAAGACGGCCCAAGTCCACGACTCGTTCACGTATCAGGGCGAGACGTACTCCATCGTCGGGGTCAGCGGCAAGGGCCTCTTTCAACCGCAGGAGCACGGTCTTACACCCATGGCCACATCTTCGGCCTGCTGGAGGGGGTTTCAGTGTACGTACGCTCTGGTCGAGGATCGACTCCGATTGAGTACTCTATGCGTCGGCCTCGAGCAAAAAGCCGAACACCGAGCCAAAGTTGGCAAAGGACCGGAACTCGGCGGCGCGCGTCCACAGCGGGCGACGGACCGTAGCGCGATGGGGGAATGGTTCTACAAAGACCCCGCGATCGAGATCCCATACTCGGGAGGATTCCTGTTAGGAGCAGAATTCATTCGAGAGCTGTATGTCCACATGGGTTTCCACCCGGCGTGGAAATACCGTCGAGTGCACGAGCTTCTCTTTGAGTCCGGCAGGTTGACCAAGGCTGTAGACCGCTCGGAATTCATGAGTCAGGTTCGCGAGAGAATGGCCGAGAAACCTCTCAGACCAGAGAACCCGGTGGATCCCAAGGAAATCGAGCAATGGATCCAGAAGATGTTCACGCCGGATTACCACTGGTAGCGGCTGGTCCGTTGACAGCGGCTACTGCACCGAAGCCAGACTTGCGCTTCGATGGGGTATAGGCGGCTATTCGGTCGTGACTGCCCAGGTCCGAAGGATCGCCACGCAGGCATCATAGTTTCTGGTGAGCCGCCCGACCGTAATGATCCCCCCGTTATCCAGGTCGATTCGGGCTCCCTGTTCCCCGAGCGTGATTTCACGGACCCGCGGCCAGGGAGTGAGAGCGTCGTCCTTCCGGGGCCGGATGCCGGCCTTCTCCACCAAGACTCCACCCCGAGCCTGCCCTGATTGAACGAGCAAGAGTGATCCAGTGCCGGCGAGGAAAAGGGGCAGGACCAGCTGGTAGTAGGTCCGCTCGGCCATTGGTACGAATATCCATCGAAAGACCAGACCTACGGCCAGCGCCACCAGGCTCAGTCCACCGATCCTGAGCTTCGCTTCCCGGTAGTTCGCCGGGCGGAACTCCATGGTTTCGCCCCTCTCGATTCTCAAGTTGAAGGAATGGACCATCCTTGGCACCGCCGTGCGTGCCAGCGCGCTGTGAATTCCTTGGAGGGGCCACTCTTCGGCCTTGAATACCAAGGGTCGACGTCCGGCGCACTTCAGGCTGAGTTCGGTAGAGCTCGTGCCCTCCATCCATTCGAGATCCTCGAATGAATAGACGTAGGAGGTCTTCGAGCGGAGGACTTCGAGGGATCCCTCATGAACCCGGACCCTGGTGCACGCGCGGCGAAAGTAGTCACGGATGCCCCAATACGCGAAGAATAGCGCTCCCAGGGCGAAGAACAGCAGGCCGAGCGGCTCCTGCATTGTCTTCTCGACCTTAAGGAGCCAGAGGAGCCCCATGCCTGAGAAACCGCCGACGATGCCGCCGATCAGGGCGAACATTGGCACCATCAACAAGTACGCAACGCATCCGCTAGTCTGGGATCCGCTGACTCGCTCGAAGTCGACGACCTTCCCTGCGTTCTCTGGCACAGTCTCTTGTGTATGTGTGTGTAATTCGCTGTGCGCTCTATGTTCTATGAGTCATTTGGAACCTTCAAAAGCGGCGTATGTTCGCGGTTTCACATTTCAGGATACCGGCGCTCTATCCAGCGGAGCTACCGGGACCCGTTGGAGATCAACAGTTTACCAGCGAGATGGAGTAGGGTGGAGCGTTTTGTACAACTAGCCCCACCTCGCTCGACAGCCCCGCGGGCCGAGGCGCCCGGACCGGGGCGGCGGGTGCGGTAGTGCACCGATGCCCAATGTCCCGACAAGCCGGTTTTACCTTTAGGCATTCAGGCTCGTCTACCGAATGCGTCGCGTGGATGAGCGGAGTACCGGTAAGGAGCGGACGATGCGATTAATTTCTGCCCTCGTGCTTGCGATCTTCCCTATGGTAGCCGCGGCCCAAGATGATCCGATGGAAACCCACCTCTATAACGTTGAGTTCCTGACCGTCGAGACTCCGGACCATCCCGGCCAGGAGCTCGGACTGCTCCACCCTAGCGTCGGGGTGGCCGTCGCCGCGGAGAGCGAGATGGATCGAGGCCTCATCTCCGGCGAAGATCTGATCAACCTTATCAAGGCGAATGTTGCGGAGGACACTTGGGAGCACGTCGCGTCCCTGATCGCCTTCCAGCGCGGTGTCCTCACGGTGACGAACCACCGTTCGGTGCACGCGAAGATAGCCCAGTACCTTTCTTACTGGCGCGGATTCTTCGGACGCATGGTCTCCCTTGACGCCGCAGTGATCTCGGTCGATCCGCTCCTTCTCGCGCGGATTCGGTCGGCCGCCAACGTCGACCGGCCCGCGATTCTGCCCCCGGAGCACCTGAACCAACTGCTCGAGGCCGCGCGCGAGGGGAAGCTCGCCGAGGTGCTGAAAACCATGCGGATGACCGCGCATCCGGGCCAGCGCGTCAGCCTGCAGGACTTGGTCAAGCAGCAATATCTCCAGGACGTCGACGTGCAAATTGCCACGGCGTCCGCCGCAATCAGCCCGGTGGTCAGCCAGTTCTCGACGGGAGCCAGCGTCGACGTGCGGCCCTTCCTCGAGCCGTTCGCCGACGGAATTACGCTCGACGTGCGAGCGGACCTGGCCGAGCTGGTCGGACTTGAGGAGCGGAAAGTCCGCATTACGCGGGAGCTCACGCCTTCGACCCCGCTGGATCCGGAGCCAGGCAAAGACGCAGCCAAGCCGCGCGCCGCGACCGTCGCCACCCCGATGGATCCGAAGATCCAGCTTCCGAAGATATCGCATGACGGCGTCCGTACGATGCTCACGGTCCGGAACCGGGAAACCGCGATCGCCGGCTCGATGCTGCGACGCGGCCGGCAGCTTCTCTTTCTGCTGACGCCGGCGATTGTCTCGGCGGACGACCGCCCGGCTCCCGAGCCGGCATTCGAAGAGCAGCGCCTGCTGCGCCTCTTCGACATCTCACCGCTGACGCGTGGGATCCAGGACTGGCCTGGGCCAAGGATGGACGTGGCCCTGAAATCTTTCGGCGGGCCGCTGACGGGTGCCACCTTCGCCCTGATGGAGCCGTCGGTACAGATGCAGTCGTCCGATGTCGCGAACATGATCCGCAACCGCATCGCGCCCGACACCTGGGGGAATAAACGAAACTCCATCAACGACACCCAGAGCGGCACGCTCGTGATCCGGCAGAAACCCGACGTGCTCCGCGAGATCGACCGCTTTCTCACGTCGATCCTGATGGCGCGGGCACAGATGATCACGACCGAGGTGGTCGTCATCGGACTCAAGAAGGACGCCCGCGCGGAGTGGGAAAAGGAGATCCCGGCCCTGGGGTCTGGGGGCTATTACGTGGAATCGGAGAAGTTCGACCGGCTATTCGAGGAGGCGGCAAGGGGGCAGAAGGTCCGGATCGTCGACGCCGGCGAAGTCACCGGCTATCCGCAGCAGCGGGTCCATGCGGTGCGATCCCTCGAGGAGGCCTACGTCGCGGGAATGGAGCCCCAGGTGTCCACCTCCGTAGCGCTGCACGATCCCATCGTCGGCCATTTCACCGCCGGCTTCGTACTCGACGTTCGCCCGCACTTCATCCACGGGAACGAGCAGATCGGCGTGGATTTCCGGAGCGCCCTGGTGGCGGTTGGGGCAAAGGAGATCGACCCGTTGGGCGGTTTCACCGGCCCCATGCAGCTCCTCGGCGGCCGGGTGCTGAATTGGAACTCCAACGTCCTCTGCGTGAAGGGCAAGTACAGCCTGGTCGCGCTGGAGACGATCGGTCATGGGGAGGACAGCGAGGACCTTGTGGTCTTCGTCCGGGCGCGACAGAATGTGCTGAAATAGCCCCCCGCGGCGCCGGAGGATAGGTTCGGATCATCGTCAGGACGGAACCTAACGGACGTCGCTCGACGCGTTCTCCAGTGCCCGAAAAGTCCCGAAGAGGATTCCGGCGCGGTCCTGAGCTCTGATCATTCGGTCTAAAGGAAGTCAATCGCCGTAGGCGGTCCTTCCTGATAGGAATCTAGCGAGGTAACGCTGCCGATTCAGCAGGCTCGTTCAGTTAGTGAGTTTGACTCGGAGGATCCTATGGCAACCACCTTCAAGAGCTCGAAAACCGTCGGACGCAAGGTGAAACCCGTTCCCAAGGGTTATCACACGCTCACCCCCGGGCTCACCGTTAAGGACGCTGCCAAGGCCATCGACTTCTACAAGAAGGCCTTCAACGCCGTGGAACGTTCCCGGATGGGCGATCCCGACGGCCGCGTCATGCACGCGGAGCTCGAAATCGGCGACTCCCTGTTCATGATCGGGGAGGAGATGCTCGACCGGGGAGTCCGTGGGCCGAAATCCATCGGCGGAACTGCCGTTTCCCTCAACCTCTACCTCGACGATGCCGACGCCACGTTCAAACAGGCCGTCGGCGCCGGCGCCAAAGGGCTGCAGCCCGTCGGGCTGATGTTCTGGGGAGACCTTTACGGCAAGGTCGAAGACCCCTATGGCCACATCTGGGGTCTCTGCACCCGCGTGGAGGATCTCAGCCCCGAGGAAATCGACCGTCGCGGCAGGGAGTGGATGTCGAAGCAGACGGGCGGCCAGGGCTAGAGACGCCGGATACGGACGTGGGGCTCCGCAAATTGCGCGGCAGGCCGCGTCCAGGAACGAGACCTGCAGCGGCATCGGACCAGAGTCCGGCGATACAGGTTCTGGTCCCTCGGCCCCGACTGTTTCTAGATGGCCTTAGATGGCTTAGGAGGTCCGGTCGAGCCTGAAGACCGCCGATGTCTTCCCCTCAATTATTCTGGGTGGAATTAGGTGAAGGTTCCTCAGGACTAATTAGATGGATCGGGAGAGTGAGCGGCAGCGTGAGAGCGTCGGCCGCGAGACTGAGCGGGAGATCCAGAGCGAAGACAAGAACCGCGAGGCGCCAGGCGGACTCTTCGTTCGCAAACATCGAAACCGCCCGGACGTCCAGACGGAGACCGCCAAACGGCTTGGGAGATAGGGCAGAAGGCGTTTCTTTCAGTCCATCTGAGAACGTGAGGATGGTACCGCAAGCCTGAAGCCCCGGGGACAATAGGAGGATCAGAACGATCCTCCGGAGGAGTCGACGCCTGGGAGCAAGGAGAGCGGAAGATCGCCATGGCCGGGTCCGACTGGCAGGAGGCGATCCCTCTTCTCGTAGTTCCGGCTCGGTGGTCACCCGGAGCCTGTCCTCATGGTGGAGGCGATGGCCGAGCATCGCATTTTGTTATGCGGATTGAACGTGAGTCTTTCCTCAAGAACATTCCCGTTCTTGGGGCGAGGCAGGAGTATGGAGTCCTCAGGGGGATAGAAAGATCTTCCTGGCAGTGGCGCCGGATCTCCTCAGGCTGAAAATCCTGCCGGAGAAGGTCGACGCATAACACGGCTGGCGCCAAAGAATCCGTCGAGTAGGGCAATCCGGGGCGCCCTGACGTTCGGGCTTCCCCCGAAGAGAGGACCTCCGGCGCCCCGAGGGGCAGTCCAGGTCAGCGACTGCTGACGCTTTCTCCACCCTCGGGAGTCCGCGTCATCGTATATCCCAGGCATTGCCAGGTCTGAGAAGTGCCTACCGGGAAGTTGTCCTTCCACTCGACGCGCCGCGCTTCCTGCCCGTTCCGGTCGGTTTCGACCATTGGTCCGTGCAGCCTTCCTTTGAGGTAGGTCACCGTCGCGCGGGGCTTGCCATCGGCGTCATAGTACTTCCACTCGCCGTCGCGCTTGCCGTCGACATAGTCGCCTTCGTAGCCTTTTGCGCCCGACGTTCCCGACACTTTCCAGTGACCGACCCGAACCCCATCGACCGTTTTGCCGTCGATGAGCGCCAGGCGCGGTAGAGCGACTTGCTCCCATATCGGTTCAGGCTCGCCCTTGAGGACGATCGCTGCTTCTGCCGGCGATAGAGGGATTTCCTCCATCTGGCCAAAGGGATTGAGGGCCAACAGACGTGGGATCGGGGAGGGAAGAATCGGCTGTCCGTTAACCGTGAGCGTTCCGCCTCGTTCAGTCGAGTAGGTGTAGGCGAAAGTGACCGGCGGATTTAGGGGCTCGAAATCCTGGTTCGCGATGATGATCGCGTAGTACAGCTTCTTCTGGTCGGTCGAGAAGACTTTGGCCGTCAGATTGCCCCGTCTGGAGTCATGAATACTCCCGCCGCCGACGCCGCTGAGCGGATCTTCCCAGCGGCCGCATGCGAAGAGCAGGGGGAACGCAAGAGGGACGAAGATCCGCATGCGGCGAACCATACCAGAATCCATCGGGGACCGCCAGACCGTGCCGGAACGGACATCGATTGTCGGGGGATCCCATTCCCTGAAAGCCGATCTCGATCGGCGATCCGACTCCCTGCGTCTGGCATCTTCCCCGTTCTGCGGAGCCCCCTTCTTCATGGCTGAAGGACGGGCCCCTCCTGGGTGAGCTCCGCCTGACGGGGAGCCCAGGTCCGGAACTCCAGAACCGGAAGATCCCCTAGACATGCCAGGTTTCCGGCAGGGCGCGCTTGGCCTTCTGAGGATTCTGGGTGTAGGACGCCTGTGCCGCAGCTGCAAACGCGGCCGATTGGACAGTTTCGGCCGCCGGAGTCCCCGCCGGGGTCGGTGGAGTCGGAATGTCGGTCCGAGCGATCGCCCGATCGAAGACTTCGCTCAAGCTGCCGACGCCGTTCCTGGCGTCCACCGGAGCGGAGTAGCTCCCCCCATTGAACTTCTCTCCCAAGAACTTGAGGATCGACGTGTGGTCGAGGGATCCGTGGAACACCGATCCGGCGCTCATGAAGGGAGAAACGATCATGGACGGAACGCGCAGCCCCGTGGACACGAAGGGAGGATAATTGGCCCCCGGCGGGGGAGGGGTCGCGATCCGCAGGGGCTGGACATGATCAAAAAAACCACCATGTTCGTCGTAAGTGACCACCATCGCCGTGCTGGCCCACCGTTCAGGCTTGGAGCTCAACGCGAGATAGACTTCCCACAGGAACGCCTGGCCTCCGCTGATGACGGCGGGAGGATGGTCGTCGCGGCCGTGGCCGGCGGGAGGCGCGTCGCTGTACTTGGGTTCCACGAAAATGACCTCGGGGAAGGTGTCCGGGCTTTCCTCCTGCACGTCGACGACGAGTTGCTGGAGAGAACGGAAATGGCTTCCAGGATCATCCAGTTCGCCGCCGATCCCGGAGCTCAGGATTTCGGGAATCCAGCGTTTCATCAGGGTGAAGAACGGCATGCCGTCATGGTAGACCCGCCACCGGACCTGGTGCTTCGTCAGCCAGTCGTACACCAAGTCCTGGGAAGGAAAGCCCAGAAAGCTCGCATTGCCGTCGATCATGGAAAAGCCGGCCATCGCCATCAGGCGGTTGGGCTGGGTGCTGGCGGGGAGCGTGGAAAACCAGTGGTCGCAGATGCCGTAGTTCTGCGCGAAGAAATGGGTGATGGGCACTTCTGCGGGGGTGTAGTAGCCCATGACGGCGGGGGGGTGCTGGGGGTCGATCGCGTTCTCCACGGTGGCAAAGTTCGCCACGAAGCCGTTCAGCGGGTAGTCCCCCGTCCCGGCCGCCCCCAACTGCATCGCGATCGGGGCCCGCTCATGAGGCGGGTCGGCGGTGACCGCGAGATCCGTCAGGTGGAAGGGGGCATACTTCTGGCCATTCCATTCGTTGGCCACGGCCTGGTTCCACGCCGGATCGGCCTTCAGGCCTTCCACGTCGGCGCGGCTGAAGGGGGGCAAGCTCAGGTACCCCAGCAGGTGATCGAACGAGCGGTTTTCCATCATGACGATCACCAGGGTCTTGATCTGGCTCGGATCGATAGGCATATTCCTCAGTCTCCCCAGCGGACAAGGTTTGCCCCGGCACGTGAAATGTTGAGGGCCGATCGCGCGTTGGCAGGGGCGGGATCAGTAACGCCGTCATTCGGAGGGCGATGAGACCCGGTGCACGGAAGAAAGGCGAGGGCCGCGAGCGGACGCCATCGGAAGGGACCGGTCATCAAATTCCTCACACCCCGTCCACTGACGGGTAGCAAGACTTCGCAACATCTCTGCCCTGGGGCCGTCCGCACGGCTGCGAGTGAATTCTGGCGAGAGCGACTCAGGCTGCTTCCAGAAAGGCCTGTTTCCTGGTACAACCACCCGGTCGCTGAGGGATGAGTACTTCCGTGATCTTAGGAACTCTGGCGAGATCGTCAAGGGATTGAGACAGCCTATGGCCCCGGAGGATCAAGAAGGGTAGGGGCACCCTCTTCCGGGGCTCTTTTCGGAGAATTCCGCGCTTTTCCCGAGTAGGTAGTACAATTCTGGGCGTTAGGGTGAGAAAACAGGACTAATTCAAGAAGACTGCAAAGGATATGCCGCGTTCCCTGGTCATCGTCGAATCGCCTGCCAAGGCCAAGACCATCAACAAGTACCTGGGCAAGCACTTCATCGTCAAGTCCTCGTACGGCCACATTCGGGACCTGCCGTCCGGAGGCGACCGGGAGGACTCCGACGGGAAGCCCCGGAAGAAGCCCAAGAAGCTGCCCAAGTCCGGCACCGCGCGTATCGCCAAAGCCAAGGCCGAAAGGGCCCAGGCCAACCTGGTGCGCCGGATGGGGATCGATCCCGAACACGGCTGGGCCGCCCAGTACGAGGTGCTTCCGGGGAAGGAAAAGGTGCTTCACGAGCTTCAGAAGCACGCGGAGGAAGCGCCCGCCATCTACCTCGCGACGGACCTCGACCGGGAAGGCGAGGCCATCGCCTGGCATCTGCGCGAGTCGATCGGGGGGGATCCCAAGCGTTTTAAGCGCGTGGTCTTCTCCGAGATCACCCAGGCCGCCATCGAGAAAGCCTTCAAGAATCCCGGGAGCCTGGACATGGACCGCGTCCATGCCCAGCAGGCCCGGCGCTTCCTCGACCGCGTCGTGGGCTTCATGCTGTCCCCCCTTCTGTGGGCAAAGATCGCGCGCGGACTCTCGGCTGGCCGGGTGCAGTCGGTCGCGACCCGCCTGGTCGTCGAGAGGGAACGCGAAATCGACGAGTTCATTCCCGTCGAGTACTGGGAGCTCCATGCCGAGCTCCTGGCGAGCTCTCCGTTCCGCCTGCAGGTCGTCCGCCACCGGGGGGAGCCCTACAAGCCGACGTCCCAGGCCGACATCGATCGGGCGACGGCGGACCTTCAGACCGCAAGCTACCGGGTCGCCAGCCTGGATGACCGGCCCTCCCGCCAGTTTCCGAATGCGCCGTTCATCACCTCGACGCTGCAGCAGGCCGCGAGCAGCCGCCTGGGCTTCTCCGTCAAGAAAACCATGACCCTGGCTCAGCGCCTCTACGAGGCGGGCCTGATCACCTACATGCGGACCGATTCGACCAACCTGAGCCAGGAGGCCGTCGCGGTCTGTCGCAGCCTGATCGAAAAGGACTACGGAAGCCTCTATCTTCCGGAGAAGGCTCCGGTCTACGCGAGCAAGAAGGGGGCGCAGGAGGCCCACGAGGCCATCCGTCCCACCGACGTGGGAGTGATCGCCAGCAGCCTTCCGGAGCTCGAACCCGACCAGGCGCGGCTTTACGACCTCATCTGGAGGCAGTTCGTCGCCTGCCAGATGTCGCCGGCGGAATACGACAGCATGATCGTCACCGTCGCAGCGGGAGACTACGAACTGCGGGTCAGCGGGCGCGCGGTCCGCTTCGCCGGCTGGCTCAAGGTCCTGCCTCCCATGGCCAAGAAGGAGGAAGTGGTGCTCCCGAAGGTGGCCGTGGGAGACGAACTCAAGCTGGTAGCGCTCCATCCCTCCCAGCACTTCACGAAGCCGCCTCCCCGCTTCAGCGAGGCCGGACTCGTGAAGGAGCTCGAAAAGCGCGGGATCGGGCGACCCTCGACCTATGCCTCGATCATCTCGACCATCCAGGAGCGGGGCTATGTCAAGCTGATCAACCGGCGATTCTATGCCGAGAAGCTGGGAGATCTGGTCACCGCGCGACTGCTCGACAACTTCAGCCGTCTGCTCGACTACGGGTTCACCGCGAGCCTCGAAGCGGAGCTCGACAACATCTCCGAGGCCAAGGAGAACTGGAAGAAGGCGCTCGACCGCTTCTATGAGGAGTTCCGCTCGACCCTCAAGGCCGCCGGGGGCACGATGCGCGGCAATCCTCCCGTCGAGGTCGATCTCCCGTGCCCCAAGTGCGGACGGAAGATGTCCGTGCGCACCGGGAGGACGGGCGTCTTCCTGGGATGCACGGGCTACGCGCTGGATCCCAAGGATCGCTGCAAAGGAACGATCAACCTGGCCCCCGGCGAGGAGGCCGTGGCCAGCGCCCCCGCCGTCGACGGGGAGGAGGACGAGGCGGATGCCTCGGAAGCGGCCCTGCTTCGCGTGAAGAAACACTGTCCCCGGTGCTCGACCGCCATGGACAGCTACCTCGTGGACGAGCATCGCAAGCTTCATGTCTGCAAGAACAGCCCGGATTGCCCCGGCACCTTGATCGAGGAGGGGACGTTCAAGCTGAAGGGGTATGAGGGGCCCACCCTCCAGTGCGACAAGTGCAGCGCCCAGATGCAGCTCCGGATCGGGCGCTTCGGAAAATACTTCGCGTGCACCCGGTATCCCGACTGCAAGAACACCCGGAAGCTGCTCCGGAACGGACAGGCGGCGCCGCCCAAAGCGCCTCCCGTCCCCATGCCTGAGCTGCGCTGCGAGAAGTCGGACGCGTATTTCGTCCTGCGGGACGGCGCGCTTGGCCTATTCCTTGCCGCTCACACGTTTCCGCGGTCCCGGGAGACCCGACATGCCCAGGTCTCCGATCTCAAGCGCCACCGGACCGAATTGGATCCCAAGTTCCACTATCTCGCAGACGCGCCCGAAGCCGACCCCAAGGGCAACCCCGTCGTCATCCGCTTCAGCCGGAAGACCCGGGAGCATTTCCTGTCGAGCCTGGACAAAGGCGTCTGGAGCCCCTGGAGCGCCTACTGGGTCGACGGCAAGTGGGTCGAAAGGGAATCCGAGCCTGAAGCGGCCGCCTCCCCGAAGGGGACTAAGACCCGACGTCGCTGATCGCGGCGCTCTTCCGGCTCGGCTCCTCACTCCTGCTTCCCGAGGCCCGGCTACTGGTAGGTTTCCTCATGGATGACTTCCTTCTTGCCGTCCGGAAGGACGCCCAGCAGGCGGACGGGGTAGGGAGGGGAGAAGTTCCGGAGATAGAAGTTCCAGGGGTTCCCGAGGGAGCCCTTCTTGTCGAAGCGAAGGCTGAGCACTCCGCCTTTCTGGGGAGTCCCCATTTCGACGAGGAAAGAAGCATAGAGCGTCCGGAGCCTTGCCGCTTCCGTAGGGGTCACCGAAAGGCTGAGCAGGGGAAGCGGGGTGCTCAAGTCCAGATTGAAGACCACGGGGTTCTCCGGACCGGGGTCCACGTGGGGGTGCGGCTCTTTCAGGTCCCTCGGCGATCCGGAACTGCAGCCCGTGAGGAACGGGAGGATGAAGGGCACGAAAAGGATGCTCCAGGAAGTTCGCATGGGGACGGATCATATCAGGTCCTCGAATCCGCGGATATCAACGTTTGTTCGCGATCCCGGCGCAACGGCGAGGCTCCTGGGCACGTATTGACTATGGGCGGGATCCTCCGGTCGCGGAGGACTTTTAGGTCATGACGGGCATCGCGCAGCCTCGATGAATGCCACCCTGCTTCTCTTCCTGCCGCTCCGGAGCCTGCTCCGGAACAAGACCCGGTCGTTCCTCACCATGCTGGGGATCGTGATCGGCATCGCGAGCGTGATCGCCCTCGTGGCGATCGGGGAGGGCGCCTCGAACCTGGTCGAGAGCCAGGTGCGCTCGCTCGGCAGCAACATGATCATGATCATGCCGGGGGCGCTCCAGAACTCGGGCGTCTCTTTGGGCGGGGGGAGCCACATGAACCTGACCCCGCAAGACGCCGAGGCCATTCGCCGGACCATTCCCGGAGTCAAGGCCGTCTCCCCGGTGGTCCAGACCCGGGGGCAGCTGATCTACGGCGACCAGAACTGGGCCCCCCAGTCGATCCGAGGCGAAGGGGAGGACTACCTCGCCGTCAAGGACTGGGACATCGTCGACGGCGCCTTCTTCACCGAAGAGGACGTCAGCGCCGCGCGCAAGGTCTGCGTCGTCGGAAATACGGTGGTCGAGAACCTGTTCGGCGACGAATCGCCGGTGGGGAAGACCGTCCGCATCCAGAATATGCCCTTCCGCGTCATCGGGGTCCTGGGTCTCAAGGGCAGCAGTCCCGGCGGCGACGACCAGGACGACGTCGTCATCGTGCCCTGGACCACCGCCAAGCGCGTCCTCCGGGGCTCGCGATTCAACAACCTGGACGTGGTCCTCGTCTCGAGCACCGCCGAAGGGAACATGTCTGAGGTCGAGCGCGAGGTGACGGGCCTCCTCCGGGAGCGGCACCATTTGTCTTCCGAACAGGACGAGGACTTCCGCATGCTGTCGATGACCGACATGGTGGAA
>DATGFI010000112.1:0-2919 GCA_035309205.1 Planctomycetota bacterium
CCTCTCAGTCACCAGGAATTCCCGAATCTTGTTCGAATGGGACACGCCGCGTGCCTTCAGGACCTGGATCGCACGGTTCCGCTCCCCTCCGACTTCGAGGTCCCGCAGGATGATCCACGTATCGATCAGCGAAGAAATGCCGATTTCGGTCGCTTCGACGGCCGCTCCACCGGGGGTCAGACTGGTCATCAAAGCCGTGATCCCCCGGGTTTTCAGGAAGTCGATCATCCGCATGAGCATCGACTTCGTGTCGATCAGGTTCCCGGCGTTGATCAGGTTGGTTACGGGGTCGACGACGACGACCCGCGGACGGTGCTGCTGGATCTCCTGGTGCATGCGGAGGAGGTGCATTTCGAGACCCTGGAGCGTGGGGCGGGAGGAGATGATTTTGAGCAGTCCTCCATCGAGCCATGGGGCCAGATCCAGACCGATCGTTCGCATGTTCCGGACAATCTGGCCGGGAGATTCCTCGAAAGCGAAGTACACGCAGCGCTCGCCGCGCCGGCAGGCGTCCGCAGCGAAATGGGTAGCCAGGCTCGACTTCCCCGTTCCCGCAGTCCCCGACACCAACACGGTGCTCCCCCGGTAGTACCCCTTCCCGCCCAGCATCTGGTCGAGCGCCGGGACGCCAGAAGAGATGCGCTCCGTCGAAGCCTGATGATCGAGCCCTACGGACGTGATGGGCAGAACGGAAATTCCGTCCTGTTCGATGAGGAAGGGGTATTCGTTCGTCCCGTGGGACGAGCCGCGGTATTTCACGATGCGCATCCGCCGGGTCGTGATCTGATCAATCACGCGGTGGTCGAGGAGGATGACGCAGTCGGACACGTATTCCTCGAGCCCCTGGCGGGTGAGCTGACCTTCGCCCCGCTCGGCGGTGATGATCGCAGTCACCTTCCGATCCTTGAGCCATCGGAAAAGGCGGCGCAACTCCGCCCGAAGAAAGGAGGGATTCGAGAAGCCCGCAAAGAGCGATTCGATGGTATCCAGAACGACGCGCTTGGCCCCTACGGAGTCGATCGCGTGGCCCAGGCGGATGAAGAGTCCCTCCAGATCGTACTCCCCGGTTTCTTCAATTTCGCTGCGCTCGACGCGGACGTGGTCCAGAAACAGCTTCTTTCGTGCCACCAGGGAGTCGATGTCGAATCCCAAGGAGGCGACGTTCGTGATGAGTTCAGGCTCGGTCTCTTCGAAGGCCATGAAAACCCCGGGTTCCTTGA
This sequence comes from Planctomycetota bacterium, assembly GCA_035309205.1. Classification (GTDB taxonomy): domain Bacteria; phylum Planctomycetota; class MHYJ01; order MHYJ01; family JACPRB01; genus JACQFK01. The sequence continues at coordinate 1,221 of DATGFI010000112.1, forward strand.
ACTGGGAGGCTCCCCGGACCAGGAACTCCATGGCCATGAGAGTTTTGCCGCAACCGGCGGTGCCGCAGAGGAGGGTCGGTCGCGCCCGGGGCAATCCTCCTTGCGTAATCTCGTCCAGTCCTTCGATCCCCGTCGCAGCCTTTTCAAGATGGAACTTCGCAGCGGGGCGCCGCGGAAGTCGAGGGGTCATGACCTGCTCCAGGAGTAGTTCTGTTCATGTGGTCGCGTTTAAATAATCCAGCACGGACTTCATTCTTAGCTTCCACGATGATCGATGTCCAGACTCGAACCGGGAACCAAGCGAATATAGGATCCAAAATGAATTTCTGGACCTGCCATGACAGAACACCGGGGCTCGCGAGACGCCACCCGTCCATCGGATCTCGGCCCAATGCTACTGCTCTTCCTGGCCTGGTGCCCGAGGGACCCGAAGACGTCACAGCCCTGGCCTGATGGCTCCGGAACGCGAAGTGCGCGCCGCCTGGTCCGTGGAGCTGCTCGAGAGGTCAGGGGCCTCCCGCAGCGTGAGATTGGCCTTCCCCTAAAAGGATGTTCGGAGGGGAAACCTCCCAACCAGGCTATCTTCTCTCGGAGCAAGGTCCTAAGATATCGGAACTCCGCTCGTCCGCCTTCGACTTGAGGAGCCAGAAGCCGGGTTCCTACGATTTCATCTTCTCGCCCCCAGCCCAGCCCACCGATGCCGGCGTTGGGCGTGTCGGTTCTGGACGATTCGGGCGTTGGCACTGCAAGTCTTCCCGCAGTAGCGCTGGTTGCCGCGCTTCTCAAAGGAGTTCTTGCAGTCCGCCCAGCCGCAGATTACGTTCGAGGGAGCCTCCGGTATCTTGAGTGGCTGCGCGGGCTTGTTGTCCGCGCGGGGAACACCCTCGATGTATCGGAGGCTTTTGTTTTTGTCGAGAGCTGCCTGGGGGAACGCCGGCCGTCAGGCCGGATGGAAGTACTTCAACAAAGACGGAGTCGACGACGGCGGCGTGGGGGGAATGGAAGTCCGAGAACAAATTCCGGGATCCACTCCGATGGGTCTTGGGGAAACCGACCGACAAACCAATCTGTCAGCAGCGGCAGCACTGCAATGATGGAGATCCCTTCTATCCTTCTCTGAATCACCGCATTTCACTCGGTCAATCTCTGTCTCTCCTTCCGAACAAGAAGGCCCCAGTGGATGTTCCGGATAGCAGTGGTGCTTCGATATAAGTAACCTGGATGATCCCCCAGCGCCATTTGTTCGCCGGTTGCGCATTGTGCGAAGGGTACGTCTTTACCATCCTCCCTAACCGCCCTGAAGCTTGCCTCTCTAACGTGGATTCCCGGTAAGGTCCTTCGGCGCATTCTTCCCGCCCAGCGGACAGGACACCGAGTGGCGGATCCACGTGTAGCAGACGAACTCGCTGAACGAATGGGATCCATGCTGTCCACAGGCGATCCCCTCCTTCGAGTTCCCTCTCACTCCCGGCATTTCCTTGGAAACCCAGTGGGGCAGGCCGTGCTCTATCGCCCACCGGATTTTACCTGGATTGTTGGTCGTGGTGAGCATCTCTTCGCACCCGCTTTTGAAATCCTTCCGCGGGGGAAGGCCCTCGCGTTTCCTCATGACGCTGCACATTTCATCGGCCTTGGTAGGCTCCTGAGGCTGGCCGCCTACAGTCTTGGCCGTCGCCGCGGGCGGGGTCTGGGGCGCCTC
>DATGFI010000113.1:0-8354 GCA_035309205.1 Planctomycetota bacterium
CGAACGATCAAGAAGCTCCTGGAGAAGCACGACATCAAGGCCATGGCAAACATCACCGGCGGCGGCATGGCCGAGAACATCCCGCGCGTGATCCCCAAGCAGCTCGCGGTCGAGATCCGCGAGGGCACCTGGAAGGTTCCCCCGATCTTCGACTTCCTGAAGAAGACCGGGGATGTTCCCCGCGACGAGATGTACCGCGTCTTCAACATGGGCGTGGGCATGATTCTGGTCGTCTCCCCGGGAGAAGCTGGGGGCGTCCTGAAGACCCTGCGGAAGGCGGGGGAACGGCCATCGGTGGTCGGCAAGGTCGTGCGGGGCAAGGGAAAAGTCCATTTCCTCGAAGCTTGATTTCAGGGTTTTTTCTTCCCGCCCGGACCGATATAATTCCAAGCCCGCGCAGGAATTCTGAAGACGCGACCGTCCCATAAGCTGGAGGCGAACCGATGAAGATTCTGAAGTTGGCGATCCCGGCGCTGGCGGGCCTCGCGGCCGTCGGCTGTGTCGACATCGTGGAAAAGGAAGACCTCGACGCGGTCGCGTACAAGGTGGACAAGGTCAGCGCACAGGTCGCCCAGAAGAACGACATGCAGGCCCTCCTTTACGAGGAAATGGTCAAGCGCGTCACCGGCCTGGAGAAGACGGTCGGGCAAATGGATATCCTGACGAACACCATGAAGGCGCAGGTCGCGCGACTCGAGGACCAGGTCAAGACGCTCAACGCGCAGGTCGAGGCCCTGTCGAAAGCCCCCCCCTCGGGCTCGCCGGGAGTGCCGGGACAGCCCGCCGTCGAGCAGGCCAAGACCCTGAAGATCGAAGAAATCCTGCTCGAAATCCAAACGGTACTGGCGGAGCTGCGCGGGGGCAGGCTCAAGGTCGACGAGGCCGCGGCCCGGCTCAAGCCCTGGGCTCAGCATGCCGCGCCGCTGCTGGTGACGGAACTGAGGAATTCTCTGGCGAAGTTCGAGTACGCCAAGCAGTTGGAGTGGATCCTGGCGAAGTTCCCGCCGGTGGAGCTGAAAGTTCCCCTGCAGGGCGCGTTGCGGCAGCGAGGAACCTGCGAGGCGGCAGCTCGGGTGATCGGCGCCACGGGCGACAAGGAGCTCTCCCACATCCTGGAGGAATACGTGGGGGAGACGGATGAGGATTTCCGCCTGGCCGTGGGCGATGCGCTGGTGCGTTGCCGGAACGGAGCGGGCATCCCTCTCCTGCTGGCAAGCTTGAAGAGCGACCAGAGCGCGACCCGAACGATCGCGATTTCGACGCTGAAGAAGATCAACCGGGGCGACGACATGGGCTATAAACCCCAGCTGACGCCGGAGGCGAACGCGGCCGGCATCAAGGCTTGGGACGACTGGGCGGATAAGTTCGCAAAGACTCTGTTCGATTAGTCGGAAGCGGCGGGCCGGGCCCCCTCCCGGACGCCTCCGCGCGGATCAGGTCTGGACCGGCCGGACGGACTCATTCGCGCCTGCCCCGGCAGGACGAACCAGATCCAGGACCAGGTCGTTCCGGTTCGAGAAGGAAGTGAAATACTTCTTTCTGAACAGGCCCGCCCCGAGCCACATCCGCAGACGGGTCGCCACGGTGCTGGGTTCGTGGGCGTTGACCTGAAGCAATTCCTTGAATTTCGAGCATCGTTGGTCGAAGTCGGGGAAGCTGGATCTGTTGAATCCGATTCCGAACACTTCGGATGGCATGTTCGCATATCCGTGGCGCCCCACGATGAGCCACGGATACTCCTTCATGAGTTCGCGCATGCAGTCATCCGTGAAGCGCCAGTAATCTTTTGGAAACCGGTGGATGTGAAGATTAAAGGGACAAACGATGATGGCCATTCCGCCGGGCTTGATCACCCGGCGAATGTGTTTGAACGCGGAAAACACGTCCCAGACATGTTCCAGGATGTGCACGCACACCAGGGTCCCCACTTCCCCGTCGGCGAACGTAAGCCGGGTGATGTCTTCGATGCGATCCACACCCCGGCCAGGCGCAAGGTCGCAGCCGATATAGGCGCGGCCTCCAAAGAGGCTTCGAAGATCGATGCTTTGCCCGGGCAGATCGTATTGCAAAGCGCCGATCTCAACGACGGGCTCCGCGATTTCGAAGGCCGCGACGGCGCTTTTCGCCAATTCGTAGGTGAACTTATTCATGAAAGGTCGGCGAGGTCTCCGCTGGTCGCAAGTTGTCGTCGGGTACCTGCATGTTTCCCCGTTCTCGCCCGAATTCCGGGATCACGTTTCACAGAGTTCCGCAGCCGCGGGCTACGGCGAAGCCTTTGGAGCGGAGGACTCGATCAGGAGGAGCGTCTTCCCCCGGAAGGGAATGCGAAGCCTCTCCACGAGCGGAGGTACCCGGCCTTCCGCCTCGGCCAGAAGCGCCCGGTGATAGATCGAATCCGCGAACAGGACGCCCAGCACGCCGGGCGAGCTCGCAAGGCTGGCCAGGAGTTCCGAGGAGGACTGGACTTCCCTGGCCGTCCGTCGGCGGAAGAACCCCAGGGCGCCTCTCAATTCATCGACCGGCCCCAGCAGAACGAGGTCGTCGCCCCGGGCTTCCGACAGGATCCGGTCGGTCACCGCGGGCCATTCCTGACGAGAATCCTCCCATGCGGCGACCGGACCGCAGACGCCCAGGAGACAGGCCAGCCCCCAGAGCAGGAGCGACCCTCCCAGGACTCCGAAGGGTTGGCGGCGGCTCCACCCCCGGCAAAGAATGGCCACTCCCAGGCATAGCGCGACGCCGACGCCCCACATGGCCATACCGGAGCCACCCAGCCAGCAGGCCCAGCCCGACATGAAGAGCGCCGAAACCAGCGAGCCCAGACCGAGGAGACCCAGGAGCCTGGGTCGTGCAGGGCCCTCCCCCGCCACCACCCGCTCGACCCAGGAACCGGCCCACAGCGCGAAGGCCGGATACGCCGGCAGCAGGTAGATGGCCTCTTTCGCCTTGGAAAGCGACAGGAGGAGCAGCGGGCCCGCGGCGAAAGAGCAGAAGAAGAGATCCGCCCGGCGATCCGGGGTCCTCCCGGATTTCCATAGATCGACGGCCGCCCAAGGGAGAAAAACCGTCGCCCAGCCCAGTTTGTATCCCAGCGTCAGCAGGTAGAAATAAAGCGGCCGTCCATGGCCATCGTAGGCCTGCGAAAAGCGCATCAGATGATTGTCGATGAAGAAGGTCCTGAGGAGGCCCGGAGGCGCGCTCCGGCAAAACGGAACGAGCCAGCAGAGTATCGGCACGAATGAGCCAGCGATGCACCAGAGGGCATGCTCGCCCAGGTAGTCCCGCCACCGACGCGCGAGCACCGCGTGAACGATCAGGCCGCTGGCGACCAGCGCCGGTCCCACGAAGCCTTTCACCAGAAACGCAAGCCCCAGAGTGAATCCCCCCGCAAGACAGGCCAGTCGTTTTCGCCTCCCCGGCGGCGCCGAAGCCCCCTCCCAAAGGAACAGGAGCGTGAATGCGATCAGTGCCGCGAGCGCATTGTCCAGAAGGATCTCATGGCTCACCCGGCAGAAAAGGGGCGACAGCGCCAGGAGTGAGGAAGCGATCCAGGCCGTCTGAAGGCCCCGGGTGCGAAGCGCCAGGAGATAGACGCCCACCACGGCAGCGGCCCCGAAGAAGGCTGAGATCAGCCGGGCAAGCCAGACCTCGGGAGCGCCCCAGCCTCGGAAGGCCAGCGAGAGGAGCAGTGGGAACCCCGGAGGCTTCTCAACGAAGGGAAGGCCCGCCAGGGTAGGGATAACCGTCTCTTTGTTCTCCGCCATCTCACGCGCGACTTCAGCCTCGCGCAAATCGTCCATCGTCACCAGGCCGCGACCCCACTGGCCGCAGAACAGCACCCCCGTCAGGACAACCAGGACGAAGAACGAGGAAAGCCGGTGCCCGGGGATCCCTTGAAGATTTGGATCCACGAGGAGTTCCCGGGAGACCTGCAGTTTCTCCCTCAGCACAAATCCCTCCCACGCTGCCCGAGCAAATCCCCTCCGGACTCCGGCTCCGGCAAGGAGCGCCAATCGCGGAACGCCTACCTAGCTCAGTACGATGAATGCTCGAGGACTCTTAGTGAGTACTTGTAAATTACGAAAAGTCCTCGACGACGGAAAGGACGATCTCCTCGATGGGCCCTGGGAGCGACCCGCCCCACGACGGCCCGGTGTGGGACCTCCGCCGCAGGACTCAAGCAACGCCGTGTTCCCGTCGTTGGATCCCTGACGAACTCGACCGGAGTCTCCCTCCGCGGTCGCCATCATACCGGGCGACCTCTGGACCGGGAAGTTCTTCTTCAGGTGTCCCCGATCAAGATCGGCCTCGTCTTCGGGAGCAGGGCCCGCCCCAAAGGAAGCCGTCGTGAAGCCGGGGCCCTCCCCGGAAGCGTATTAATGTCGGTATGAGACACCTGCGGATCGGGGAGGCTTTCGCACTCCTGGGAATCGTCGCCGGCCGCGCGATCGCCGACGACGATCCGGCGACCCTCCTGCTCGAGGCCCGCTGCGTGGAATGCCACGACAAAGCTTCCTCCAAGGGCGGGCTCGACCTTTCCACCCGCAGTGCCCTCCTTCGAGGCGGCGAGACCGGACCGTCCCTCCTTCCCGGCGACCCCGAACATAGCCTGCTTTGGCGACTGGCCGCGCGCAAACAGAAGCCGTACATGCCCCACAAGCGGGAACCGGTTTCCGAAACCGAGTTGAAGACGCTTGCCGATTGGATCCGCGTCGGCGCTCCCTACGCCCGGGAGCTCAAGGCGCCCGCGGCCCTGGCGAAACCCGCGGGCTTCGCCATTACCGACGCCGATCGGAACCACTGGGCCTTCCGGCCGATCCCTCGGTCGTTCGCCCACTCGGACATTGATGGGTTTCTCGACGAGAAGCTCCGGGCGGCGGATGTCGAGCCTGCGCCCCGCGCCAGCCGTGAAACCCTGATCCGGCGGGCCACCATCGACCTTACCGGACTTCCGCCCACGCCAGGCGAGGTGGATGCGTTTGTGAATGACGGCGCCCCGGGCGCGTGGGATCGTGTCCTGGACCGCCTCCTGGCCTCGCCCCGCTACGGCGAGCGCTGGGGGCGGCATTGGCTCGATCTGGCCCGCTTTGCGGAGACCGACGGATTTGAGCATGATGCCGTCCGCCCCCATGCATGGCGTTACCGCGACTATGTGATCCGTTCGTTCAACGCAGACAAACCTTACGACCGCTTCGTCCGCGAGCAGGTGGCCGGCGACGAGCTCTGGCCCGGCGACCCCGACGCTCTGATCGCAACGGGCTTTAATCTGCTGGGCCCGGACATGGTCGACAGCTCCGACCAAGTGCAGCGGCGCCAGCTCACCCTGAGCGACATGACCGATACGAGCGCGCTGGTCTTTCTGGGCCTGACACTCGGCTGCGCCCGCTGCCACGATCATAAGTTCGAGCCTCTCTCACAGAGCGATTATTACCGGCTGCTGGCGTTCTTCGCCTCGGCCGCCTTCCGGCGCGAGACCCCCGTACCCAGCCCGGCTGAACGGGCCGCGTGCGAGGAGGGGCTCAGGGCCTGGCAGACGATTCCTCAGATCCGGGAACTGACCCTGATCGAGTCGGCGGCGCGCGACAAGGTCCGACAAAAGAAGCTGGCAAGAGTCACTCCCGAGGCGCGACTCGCGGTGCTGACGCCCCCCGACCAGCGGGACACGGAACAGGCGAACTTGGCACTGGAGACGGAGCCTCTCCTGGAAGTCAGCGAGAAAGAACTGGTCGACGCCTTGCCATCCGAAGAGAAAGACCGCCGGAAGTCCCTGCTGGAGGAGGCCCGGAAACTGCCGAAGCCTCCCCCGCTTCCCCACGCCATGACGCTCGGACCCGGAAAACCGGTGAAGACCCGGATCCTGTTCCGGGGAGAATACACCCAGCCCGGGGAAGAGGTCGCCCCCGGCTTCCCGCAGGTGCTGGGCGGAGCCGCGCCCGCGCCGTCCCGGAGCGCGCTCGCCGACTGGCTGGCGACCCAGCCGCTTACGGCGCGGGTGATGGTGAACCGGATCTGGCAGCAGCACTTCGGTCGCGGCCTGGTTGCGACCCCGAGCGAGTTCGGGCCGCACGGTCAGCCGCCGTCGAATCCGGAGCTGCTGGACTGGCTGGCCGGAGAATTCATTGCCAAGGGATACCGCCTGAAGGACATGCATCGCCTTTTGATGCGCTCCGCCGCGTACCAGCGCTCGGCCGGCCCCAGCTCGGCGAAGGATCCAGAAAACCGGCTGTTCGGAAGGATGAATCGTCGCCGTCTGGAAGGCGAGGTGATCCGCGACAGCCTCCTGGCCGTCAGCGGGCGCCTCAACCTGGAGATGGGAGGTCCGGGCGTCTTCCCGCCCATCCCCGGCGACATCCTGAAAGGCTCCCGGGGTTGGACCGTCAGCCCCGACCCGAAGGACCACCTCCGCCGCAGCATCTACATTTTCGTGCGACGCAACCTCCGATTCCCATTCCTGGAGGTCTTTGACGCGCCCGACGGCAACCTGAGCTGCCCCGAGAGGGGACGCAGCACGACAGCACCCCAGTCGCTGACCCTGCTTAACGCGGAAGAAGTCCTGGCCGCCTCCCGCGCAACAGCCCAGCGTCTGACAGAGGACACGAAAGTTCCCGCGGAGCAGGTGACGCGCCTCTACCGCCTGACGCTGGGCCGCAGGCCGACGGAGCGCGAGACTGCCCTCTCGGTCGAGTTCCTGAAGTCCTCGCCGCTTGAAGAGCTGTGCCGAGCGCTTTTCAACCTGAATGCCTTCGTCTATCTGGAGTGACCTGATGGACTGCGGATGCGGATCAGTCGAACGCTCCACTTCGCGTCGTGACTTCCTCAGTCGAGCCGGTGGAGGCTTCGGAATGCTTGCACTGGCCTCCCTCATGAAGCAGGAGGGACTGCTCGCGCAGGACTCCCCTTCCACCTCCCTCGTCCCGCGCATCCCGCAGTTCGCGCCCCGTGCGCGCAGCGTGATCTTCCTGTTCATGTCGGGCGGACCGAGCCACGTCGACCCGTTCGATCACAAGACCGAGCTGGAGCGGCTCTCGGGCCAGCCGATCCCGGATTCCTTCGGCACCTTTAAGACTCGACGCGCCGTCGCGAAGAACAAGCTGATGCCGTCGCGCTGGCCCTTCCGAAGGCATGGCGAGTCCGGGATGGAGATCTCCGACGCCCTGCCCCAAATCGCGTCCTGCGCGGATGATCTGTGCCTCTTGCGCGGCTGCTACGGCGACAGCGTGACCCATCCAGAGTCCGTCTACCTGATGAACACGGGGTCGATCTTGATGGGCCGGCCGAGCCTAGGGGCCTGGGCGGCCTATGGTCTGGGCACCGAGAGCCAGAACATGCCGGCCTTCGTGGTCCTGCCGGATCCCGCCGGCTGGGTAAAGGGCGGGGCCCCGGCCTGGAGCAACGGCTACCTCCCCGCGACGTACCAGGGCACGATCCTGAGGGGCGGGGACACGCCGATCCTCCACCTCAATAACCCTCCCGGCATCGGGCCGAAACAGCAGCGACAGACCCTCGATCTCATCAACACTCTCAATCGGGAGGAAATGCGGCGCGAGGACGAGGATTCCGAGCTTGCCGCGAGGATCTCGGCCTACGAACTCGCGTTCCGAATGCAGACCAGCGCCCAGGAGGTGGTCGACGTTCGCAGGGAGACTGACGCAACAAGGGCGCTCTACGGTCTGGACGACGGGGTCACCCAGGAGTTCGGTCTGCGCTGCCTGCTGGCGCGGCGCATGGTCGAACGGGGCGTCCGATTCGTGCAGCTGTACTGCGGCGATACGAACGGCTGGGACGGGCACGCGGACGTGGAAGGCAACCATGGCAAGCTTTGCGCGGCGAGCGACAAGCCGATCGCGGGGCTCCTGCGAGATCTCAAGTCGCGCGGGATGCTGGACGAGACGCTCGTGATCTGGGGCGGCGAGTTCGGACGAACGCCGATGACCGAGGGCTCCAACGGGCGCGACCATAATCCGCACGGTTTTTCACTTTGGATGGCGGGCGGCGGAGTCCAAGGCGGCCGCGTGATCGGCGCGACGGACCCGGTCGGGCTCCGCGCGGCAGAGGAGAAAACGCACGTCCACGACATCCATGCGACGATCCTACATCTCCTGGGAATCGATCATACGAAGCTGACGTTCCGGCACCAGGGCCGCGCCCAGCGCCTAACCGACGTGTCCGGAACCGTGATCCAGAAGGCCCTCGTCTAGGGCTCCGACTGCCTACCCCAGGAACTCCCGGACCAGGAGAAGGACCTCCTCGGGCCGCTCCTGGTTAGGGACGTGACCCGCCTGCAGCTCGACCAGTTGGGCGCGGGGCAACTCCCTCGCCAGGCGACGGCCCAGGCCCACCGGGATGGTCGTGTC
>DATGFI010000114.1:0-7735 GCA_035309205.1 Planctomycetota bacterium
CGCATGTTCGAAGGCTGCCTCTCCCTCATGCAGATGGCGAAGACCGCCGCGGCCATCGCCCGACACAGCGAGGCGGGCGGCCTCTTCATCTCGGTGCTGACCAATCCCACGATGGGCGGCGTCATGGCGAGCTTCGCCGCACTCGGCGACGTCATCCTCGCCGAGCCCAAGGCGATGATCGGGTTCGCCGGCCCGCGCGTGATCGAGCAGACGATCAAGCAGGATCTTCCGAAGGGCTTTCAGACCTCCGAGTTTCTCCTCGAGCACGGGTTCATCGATATGATCGTCGACCGTCGGAAGATGCAGGAGGAGCTCGCGCGCCTGCTCGATTACCTCGCGCCCGTTCCGGCGTGATCGAGGTCGCCTTCGTCATCGGCCGCCTCAACATCGGGGGCGCCGAAGCCGAGCTGGTCCGGCTCGCCCGCGGCTTGGATCCCGCCCGCTTCCGCCCCTTCGTGGTGATGCTCCAGGATGCCGGGCCCCTGGCCCAGGACCTGGGCAACGTCGAACGGATCGAACTGCGCCGCCGGAAAGGCTGGCCCGGAACGTGGCGGGCCCTGCGGCGTCTTCTCCGGGATCGCAAGCCCGCGATCGTCCAGTCGTTCCTCTTCGGCGAAAACATCCTCTGCCGCGCGATCGGGCAGGGGGTCGTCGTCTCGGGACTGCAGGGCTCGCTGTCGGATAACTTTGAGACGGGACCGTCGCTGCGGCTTTCGCTCGAACGGGCCACGTTCGACCGCGCGGCCGCGGTGGTCTCGAATTCCGAGTTCTATCGATCGCTCTACGGTTCCTACGGTTTCGACACCCGGCGAATTCGGGTCATCCGCAGCGCCGTCTCGCCGCCCCCCGCGGCCGATGGGGCCTCCGTCCGGGCGCGCTACGGCATCCGCGACGACGAGGTCCTGGTCACCTGCGTGGCGCGTCTGGTGGAGCGCAAGGGGCACGACGACCTCATCCGGGCGGGGTCAGGTTTGCGGCTGCTCTTCGTCGGGGACGGCCCGTATCGACGTCATCTGGAGGGACGAGGAGCGGTCCTGGCCGGCCCGCGACGAGACGTTCCGGAGATCCTGGCGGCGAGCGACATCGTGGCACTTCCATCGCGGTTCGGGGAAGGCTGTCCCAATGCCCTGCTCGAAGCCATGGCGGCCGGAAAGCCTGTGGTGGCCGCACGCACCGGCGGGATCCCCGAGGTCGTCGTCGACGGCCAGACCGGACTCCTGGTCCGGCGAGAGGACCCCGACGCCCTACGGGCCGCTCTCCTGCGGCTGGCGGCCGACCCGCCTCTCCGGGCGAGGCTCGGCGCGGCGGGACGCGAACGGGCTCTGAGCGAGTTTTCGGTCTCGAAACTCGTCCAGTCTTTTGAGACCTTGTACTCTGAATTGACGGCTTCGGGGACCCCGGTATAATCGGGAACCTTTCCTGAGGACATGCGCATGACCGATCTGGCGAACAAGGTGAAGACCCTGATCCGGGATGTTCCGAACTTTCCGAAGAAGGGGATCATGTTCAAGGACATCACCCCCGTGCTTAAGGACGCAACGACCTTTTCGCGGATCGTCGCGGCGCTGGAAGCCTATGGTCGCAAGCGCGGCACCGAGCTCGTCGCGGGAATCGAGTCCCGCGGCTTCCTTTTCGGTGCGGCGGTGGCGGCTCGTCTTGAAGTCGGCCTGATCCCCATCCGGAAGAAGGACAAGCTTCCATGGAAGACGGTCGCGCAGAGCTACGATCTGGAGTACGGCAAGGACACGATGGAAATCCATAAGGATGCCGTGAAGAAGAAGCAGCGCGTACTCGTGGTCGACGACGTCCTGGCGACGGGAGGGACGCTCGTGGGCGCCTGCAAGCTGGTGGAGAAGGTGGGGGGCGTCGTCGCGGGAACGACGTGTCTGCTCGAGTTGACCTTCCTCAAGGGGAAGAAGAAGCTCCGCGGCCGCGATTTCTACTCGATCGTTCAGTACTGACCTGTTAGAGGATCACATGCGACAGCTCGCCAGCCTCGTCGCCCTGGCCACCCTGGGAGCCTGCAGTTCGGCGCCTCCGGAGAAGCCCGAGGAGGCGCAGCGCCAGGTCGTCGAGGCGATCATGGGCATGTACCAGGCTTTTCAGCAGGCGGATCTCCCCAAGGTCGGGAAGTTCATGACCGAGGACTCGACTTGCTACGATGCGACCCAGAGCGTTCTCTTGACGGGCCGCAAGGCGGTGCTGGACCATTTCGGAGCGATTCTGGCGCAGCACCGGCCGGGGGAAGCCTGGGAATCCTCCATTGAAGGAATGAACGTCCTCGTCAGCGGCGACATGGCGACGGCAACTTACCGGGTGCGGACCTCCGCTGGGGGAACGCACGCGATCGCGGCGGTTACGCACGTCTTTCAACGCCGGGGCGGCGCCTGGCTGGCCGTTCACCTGCACCGAAGCTGGAACCTCCCGCCGAAGTAGCCCGCCTTTCTCCTTCCCCGAGGCTCGGATACTCCCCATTTTTCGTCGGGCTCAAGGGAGGGCCCCCCGGGGATCCGGAGGGGGAGAGGACGCCGGCAGCTTCAGGACTGAATTTCGAAGATGCCTTTTCCGGCCGGGAAAAAGCAGTTGCTAAATCCGTTAGCTTGCTCTAGATTCTCCGGTTCTGAAGTCCATCACCTTGATAGGGGAGACGCCATGATCGACGCCATCACGAAACACCTGGGAGACAAGGCCGAGAGCCTTCTCGGCTTCAAGAACCCGAAGATCTCGCGCGAGCGCATTCACGTGCCCGGGCCGGACTGGGTCGACCGCATCTTCGCGCCGTCCGACCGGACCAACAAGGTCCTGGGCAACCTCCAGCGCCTGTACGGCACGGGCCGGCTCGCGAACACGGGGTATCTGTCAATCCTGCCGGTCGACCAGGGGATCGAGCACGCGGCCGGCGCGAGCTTCGCCAAGAATCCCGATTATTTTGACGCCGAGAACGTCGTGAAACTCGCGATCGAGGGCGGCTGCAATGCCGTCGCCTCCACGTTCGGCGTCCTGGGCATGGTCGCGCGCAAGTACGCGCACCGCATCCCGTTCCTGGTCAAGATCAACCACAACGAGCTGCTGACGTATCCGAACAAGTTCGATCAGATCATGTTCGGGACGGTGAAGGAGGCGGCCGACATGGGCGCCGCCGCCGTCGGCGCCACGATCTATTTCGGCTCCGAGGAGAGCGGCCGGCAGATCGTCGAAGTCTCCCAGGCCTTCGCCCTGGCCCACGAACTCGGGATGGCGACGGTCCTGTGGTGCTACATGCGCAACAACGCGTTCAAGAAGGACAAGGACTATCACGTGGCGGCCGACCTGACCGGCCAGGCGAACCATCTGGGCGTCACGATCCAGGCGGACATCATCAAGCAGAAGCTGCCGGAGAACAACGGCGGCTTCAAGGCCCTCAACACCGGCGGTTCCAGCTACGGCAAACTGGACGAGCGCATCTACACCGACCTCTCGAGCGATCACCCGATTGATCTGTGCCGATACCAGGTCGCCAACTGCTACATGGGCCGAGCGGGGCTGATCAACTCCGGCGGCGCCTCCGGCAAGAACGACTTTGCCGAGGCCACGATGACCGCCGTGGTCAACAAGCGCGCGGGCGGCATGGGCCTCATTTCGGGCCGCAAAGCCTTCCAGCGTCCGATGAAGGAAGGCGCGCAATTGCTCAACGCGATCCAGGACGTGTATCTGTGCAAGGACGTGACCGTCGCCTAGTTCCTCGGGAATTTCAGAAGACCGCGGGGTCCGTCCGACGGGCTCCGCGGTCTTTTTTCCATTCCGCCGCCCGGCTCGAACTGCTTGAGGAATGGATTCCCGGACCGGAACGGGATTTCTCGCGCGAGTGCTCCTCGCGATCTGGCCTTGAAGAAGGATCGCGACCAAGGGCCAGATCGAGAGGGCCGTGTCCACGAGCCGCGGACAGGGGGGCTGCGAAGGAAGGCGCAGACGTGATCAGGTCCGGACCAGGACCCGATGCAGCGTTGCGATACAGCGGTCCTGGATGACGTACAGGCCCGCGTCGCTGGCCTTCTTCGAAGCCGCATCGTGGACGATCCCGCTCTGGAGCCACAAGCACTCCGCCTTCGCAGCGATCGCATCATCGGCGATCTGGGGGATGTGCTCGGGAGCGCGGAAGACGTCGACGATGTCGACCTTCTTGGGTATGGACTTCACGTCGGGGTAGCATTTGCGGCCGAGAATCTCCGTCGCCCCGGGGTTGACCGGAATCACATCGTAGCCGCGACCGAGGAGCGCCTGCGCGATCTGGTAGCTGTCGCGATCGGCCTTGTTCGAGCAGCCCACGACAGCAATGGTCTTGGAACCCAACAAAACGCGGCGAATGGCCTCGGGATCGTCCGTGATGATCATTTGGGGCCTTTCTTTTTGGAGGGGCCGTCGCCGCCGAGGAAGAAATCCTGGTAGGTCTCGACGTCCTCCGGGCTGCCCATGATGAGCGGAACCTTCTGGTGCAGTTCGGTCGGGACGATGTCGAGGATCCGATCCCGTCCGGTGATGGCCTTGCCCCCGGCCTGTTCGGCCACCATCGCCAGCGGTGCGGCCTCGTAGAGCAGGCGCAGCTTCGGCTTGGGCGACGCCGGGTACATGAAGATGCCCCCGTTGAGCAAGGTGCGGTGGAAGTCCGCCACGAGCGTGCCCACGTAGCGCATCGAGTAGGGCCGGTTGCTCTCGACGTCCTTCTCCTTCAGATAGGCGACGTACTTTTCCGTGCCCTCGTCCCACGACGCGGCGTTGCCCTCGTTGATCGAGTAGGTCTTGCCGTGGGCCGGAACGCGGATGTCGGGATGCGAGAGCAGGAACTCGCCGACCGTCGGATCGAGCGTGAAGCCGTGCACACCCTTGCCGGTCGTATAGACGAGCATGACGCTCGATCCGTAGAGCACATACCCCGCGGCGATCTGCCGCGTGCCGGCCTGCAGGCAATCCTCAAGGCGCCCGTCGTCGCTCGGCGTGAGCCGGCGGTGGATGGAAAAGATCGTCCCGATCGAGATGTTGACGTCGATATTGGACGAGCCGTCGAGCGGATCGAACAAGAAGACATACTTGCCCCGGGTATATTCGCGGGGGATGGGAATGATCTCCGGCCGCTCCTCGCTCGCCATGCAGCACAGGAGACCCGTCCGGGCCATGCCCACTTCCAGGCGCTCCTGGGCATAGTCGTCGAGTTTCTGGACTTTCTCGCCATGGACGTTCTCGTGGCCGGCGGCTCCGAGGATGTCGATGAGACCTGCGCGCCGGACTTCGCGCGCGATCATCTTCACCGCGAGGACGAATTCCCACAGCAGGGAGGAGAACTGTCCCGACGCGGCCGGATGCAGATTCTGCTGTTCGGTGAGGTGCCGCTGAAGGGTGACGGGCAGAGCCATGGAATGCCGCCTATTCGCCGTCTTCCGAGGCGGATGCCGTCTGCTTCTTTTTCTTCTTCTTGTCCTCGCCGTCGTTCCGGACCATGCGGTCCTCGAGGCGGGCGAGCAGGGGCGGGAACGGCGTATTGGCCATCTGGTCGTGCGGAACGCGGTGCGGCTCGAACGGCCCGTGGCGACGCAGATACTCCACGATGGTCATTGCCTTCCGACGGACGTCGTCGAATCCGGGGTCGTCGAACAGGTCGGCGGGGCCGACAAACTCGCCGTTGGCCAGCTGGAATCCGGCGGCGATCACGCGCGGAGGGCCGTCATAGCGGACCGCGCGAGCGTCCTGGAAGCGCACGGGCATGATCGGACCCTGATAGGTTGAGCGCATCCAGCCGCTGACCATGTGTGGAAAGGCGAAGGCCTCGGTCGCCTCCCCGACGGTCGGCAGGCCGTTCTGGCAGCGGACGATGAGGACCGGATCGTCCGTGCCCGCCGCGGAGCCCACGCCGAGGGGCCGCGGGCATGACGTGAACGCGGCGACCATGCCGTCGACGCGGCGGATGACCTTGTTGACGACGAAGCGGCCGCGCGAGCCGAGGAACATGATCAGGTCGTAGATGTCCCCGGGGCACTGCAGGGTCAGGGTCTTGTTCTCGATGATGTCGAGGATCTCGAAGGCGAAGCCCTCGTGCATCGAGGGGTCGACGACGAGACCGGCGGTGTTGAACGGGTCGGCGAACATCTTGTAGAGGGGAAGGTTCCAGGCGCCGAGTTCACACTTGTCGGCAAGGAACACGATAAAGGTCTCGCTGGGCCGCTCCCGAAAGGCGATCTCGGCGACGCCGGGACCCAGTCCGCGGAGGCTGCCGGTGAAGGTCTCGGAAAGGAGATCCTGCGCGGGCTGGTACAGGTGCAGCTTTTCGGCGACCTCGGCGCAGGCGGTGAAGGTTTCCCACGCAGTGCGGTGGATTTCCTTGTTGTCGACGCCCTTCTCGTGGGTCATCATCAGCGCGAGGTCGTCGCCGCAGCGGGTGGTCCAGGAGTCGATGAGCAACTCCTTGGATGCGGCTTTCGCAAGGCATTCGCGGGCTTTTTCCAGCACGTCTTCGTGCATGTCGGTGTGACCCACGAAGCCGCCCACGTTGGCCTTGATCACGGAAAGCGTGATTTTTTCCACGATGACCTCGCCTTAGGGTGCGTGCGTCGATAAGTAGCGACAAATCGAGAATATCCCGCGCTTCCCAAGCAAGTCAATCGAAACCGTAAGGGACTCCCGGATTGCGAATTTGAACGCCGGCCGATATAATCCTCCGCCCATGGGCTACGATCTCCTGGTATTCGACCTGGACGGCACCCTGGTCGACAGCGCTGCCGACATCTCGGCGTCCCTGAACCGGACCCTGGCGAGGCTCGGCCGCGAGCGGATCCCCCACGAACGCGTGCTGGCCGCCATCGGCAGCGGCGTTCGGAAGCTGATCGAGCGGACGACGACACCCCCCTTCGAGCCGGTGATCGAGGCCTTTCTCGAGCATTACGCCGATCACCTTCTGGACGAGACGGCGCTGTTTCCGGGGGTCGCGGAAACCTTGGCGAAGCTACCGGGCCGGAAGATCGTGCTGTCGAACAAGCCCTCGGCCATGTCGAAAAAGGTGGTCGAGGGATTGGGCATCGGGAAATACTTCGAGGCGGTCTATGGGGGCGACTCGTTTCCCGTACGGAAGCCGGATCCGGAATGCTGGAAATTGGCAACCTCCGGCGCGGTGCGGCCGGTCATGATCGGCGACAGCGGGACCGACGTGCAGACGGCGAAGAACGCAGGGGCGGTGGCGATCGCGGTCACCTACGGCTACTTCAAGCCGGGCGAGCTAGACGCGGCGGACCATCGCATTGAGCGCTTCGCTCAGCTCCTGGATCTCCTCCGGTAGACCAGTTCCTCGAGAGCCGTTGCGGCGATCATAGCCCCCCCGGCCAGCCAATAGGGCGTTCGCAGGTCCTTCGAGAGGTCGGCCAGTGCGCCGCCCGCGAGAGGCGCCAGAAAGCTCCCCGCCCCCAGCACCGCCTCGTGCAGCCCTGCGTACTTTCCGTGGTCGGAGGGCCCGTGGAGACTGTAATAGATGCTCGACGCGTTGGCGAAGCCCAGCCCAACGCCCACTCCGGCCCCGGCCGCCAGGACCGCCCAATCTTTCGTCAGGAAGGTCGTGGCGATTGCCGCTCCGCCGCAGAGGAATTGGCAGGCGTACAGAAGGGTCCGGCGGTAGGTCCATGCGGCATTGCGCTGGAGCGCGACGAACAGCAGAGTCTGCGTGGCATAGATGGCGCCCAGGAAGACGCCGAAGAAGACCGGCCGGTCCCAGCGAGAC
>DATGFI010000115.1:0-3507 GCA_035309205.1 Planctomycetota bacterium
AATGCCATCTCCCAGCGTCAGAAAGAGCTCGATGCGAAGCTGGCAAACCTGGAGGTCGCCAAGCGCGCGGCCGAGCTCGATCAGCAGCAGGCGGACCTCGAGGCGAAGCTGAAGGCATTCGACCACGAGCTGGCCCAGGTCCAGAAGGACCGCGAGGAGATCAACAAGGACGCCGACAGCCTGGGCACGAAACGCGCCGAGCTGGACGCGGAAGGCGAAAGCCTGGCGACGGAGCGTCTGACGCTGGGCAAGCAGAAGTCGGCGATGGCCGAAGCGGTAGCACACGAGATGGCGCTGACGTTCGAGGCCTTCGTACGCGACATGCTCAAACCCGCCGCAGAAGCCGCCGAAATCGATCCCGAGCCGAAGAAGCCGGCCCCCGCCCCGGCGAAACCCTCCGCACCGCCCCCCGCCTCTCCCCCGGCTGCCGGAGAGCAGAAGAAGTCGGACTTCTGGACCTGATCCGGAATCCTGATCCGAGGCTCGGACTCGCCCCCCCTCAGTTAACAGTAGCCGCGAGCGCGGGCTCCTGTTAGTCTGGGAATTCGAAATGCTTCGATGCTCTGGGTGGATGGTCCTGCCCCTTCTCGGAGGCTGCATCGTCAACCAGGTGACCTCGTTCGGCATCATGGCCGAACGGACCAGCAACTGGTACGAAACCGGCGCGGTCCAGAAACCGCTGCCCGAGATCTCCCGCACCGTCCATGAGGCGATTCTTCGTCAGGGCTATGTGACACCGAACTTCGACGACCACTCGGGATATATCGTGACAGGCTGGAATACGACCATGTCTCCCATGTTCCGGGAAAGCGTGCGCTCGATGATTGAAGTCCAGATTGTCCCCGTGGATCCCAACAGCTACAACGTCCGGATCCGGAGTTCGGTGGAGGTCAACGACAGCAGCTCTCATCCTGGGGACGCGGAACTGGCATCCTGGGTGGGTGCCGGCGTGTGCGACAAACAGAAGCCTCGCATCCCGGAAGCGGCCATCCAGCTCCACACCATGTTGAAACTCCGTTTTTTTGGATTTAACCAATGATGCTGAGTTCTCCCCCCGGATCTCCTGAGGTCCTCTCGTCTACCGTCGAAGACTGCTCCTGGGATGCCCCCTGCCAGGGGGGAATCTTCCTCCCCTAGGTCCCGCGCTCGGGCCGTAGACTTCGTGAGAATCCGCACCTCTCAAAGATTCCCAAGGTTCGAGACTTCGAATATAAGATGACTCTCGAGATTCCGAGGTCCTAGATGAACCGACTCGCCCATGTCCTGTGGCTCGTCCTGATGCTGAGTTTCCGATCGTTCGGGCTTCCGGAGGACCCCTGTTCACCAGGGTCGGTCCCCTGCGTGAGATCGCTGTCCCCGGGGATTCCGCCCGGACAGAGCTTCGGCGACAGTGTCCTGCCTGTGGAGCTCGGAGCTCCCGACCCCCAGCTTCAGGAATCGAAGGACGATCCCGGGAAACAGACCGAAAAGGAGTGGGTCGACTCGCGGTGGAATTTGACGGACGTCGGACCCTTTATCACCTCCGCGCTCAAGCTCCCGGGCGGGACGGTTCTGCTCCGGGCGATCTCCGTCAAGACCGAGGACGGAGGGTTCACCTTCGATCCCGACACCTGCGCTCTGCGGGCCGCATGGACGGGGAAATTCCTCACCTTCAGCCCCGCCCGCTATGGCCTGATCGAGAAGCCCAAGATCGCGGGGGAGCTCGTCTGGGCCTCGGCCGAAGGATCGGCGTGGGACGCTCCGGTCGCCTACCGGGGGCTCCACCTCCACGGTAACCGCGTCGTCTTCTCGTACGACGTGGAGGGGACGAGCGTGCAGGAAACTGCCCGGCGAGAGGGGACCGGGTTCATCAGGACCATCGAGCTGGGTCCCCACGACAAGGAGCGGACTCTTTCGCTCAAGAAGGGAGGGGAGCCCGGAGTCACGACCCTCACGGGCGACGGAGGTCTCAGCTCCCAGGGCGGCGGCCTGGTGTGGAAATTCCCTCCCGCTTCCAGCCCTTCCCGGCTCACCGTTTCGATGGCGATCGCGGCCCAGGACAACCGCGAACCTGCGAAAGCAGGTGGTGGGCCGGACGATCTCTCGGCCCTTCTCAAGCCAGGTCCTCCCCGGTGGACGCCGATTGAAACGCGAGGCCAGGTGGGCCGTGAGAAGGGACCCTACGTCGTCGACACGCTGACGGTCCCCTACGAGAATCCCTGGAAGGCTCTCTTCTTCATATCGGGGGTCGACTTTTTCTCCAACGGCGACGCAGCCGTCTGCACGATTCACGGAGACGTGTGGAGAGTCGGCGGGATCGACGCAACGCTCGAGAAACTGACCTGGAGGCGCTTCGCGACGGGGCTATATCAGGCGCTGGGACTGCGGATCGTAAAGGATCAGGTCTATGTCCTGGGAAGGGACCGAATCACGAGGCTCGTCGACCTGGACGGCGACGGGGAGGCTGACTCTTATGAGAATTTCTCGAGCCTCCTCCCCACGACGGCGGCGGGCCACGATTACATCACCTGCCTGGAAACGGATCCGGCGGGCAATTTTTATTTCGTGAGCGGGCACGGGCTTGTCCGGATTTCCCCGGACGGGACGAAAGCGGAGACTCTGGCGACGGGCTTCCGCAATCCGAACGGCATGTCGGTCGGCCCGGACGGGACGATAACGGTGGCCCCCCAGGAGGGCGAATGGACCCCTGCCTCGAACATCGTCTCAGTGCGACCGGGCGGCTACTATGGATTTGGAGGGCCCAAGGTCACGCCGGAGCGTTCCCTCGGCTACGATCTGCCTCTTTGCTATATGCCCCGCTCGGTCGACAATTCGACCGGGGGCCAGGCATGGGTGAGCGGGCATCGATGGGGACCGTTTGAGGGACAGCTTCTCAATTTCTCCTTCGGTCAGTGCTCGATGATGCTGGTCCTCCGGGAGGAGGTCGCCGGCGGATGGCAGGGCGGCGTGGCGCCCATGAAATTGGATTTTGCCTCGGGAGCGCACCGAGCCCGGTTCCGTCCCTCGGACGGCCAGCTCTATGTGGCGGGGACGAGGGGCTGGCAGACGAGGGCCGCGCGCGACGGGTCGCTCCAGCGAGTTCGCTACACGGGTGAGAAAGTCTACATGCCCGTCGAATTTCACGCGGTCGCCGGAGGCATCAAGCTTCGATTCACGGAGTCGCTGGACAAGGAGATCGCCGAAAACAGCGACAACTGGGCGGCCGAAGCATGGAACTATCACTATGGAGCTCAGTACGGATCAAAGGAGTTTTCGACCATCCGCCCGAATATCGAAGGTCGCGACGCCCTCGAAGTGGGCCGGGGCCATCTCTCAGAGGATGGGCATGGCGTATTCCTGGATATCCCCTCCCTCAAGCCCGTCATGCAGCTCCGGGTGCGCTACAGCCTCCGCGCGGCGGACGGCACGCCCCAAAAGGGGGAATTCTTCGCCACGATCCACGCACTGGGGAACTAAGGCCGACATCTGGAACGGCCTTCCTCTCTCGCCGGGAGCCCCCCCCCCCCC
>DATGFI010000116.1:0-3409 GCA_035309205.1 Planctomycetota bacterium
CGTTCGATCTCCACGGGACCGGCGCCCTCCTCCACCTTGAGGAGCGGCTCAGAGCGCTGCTTTCCGTCCAGCGTCTCGAGGACCGCCCGACAGCCCACCAGCCGCCGGAGTTTCCCACGCAGCACGAGCGGAGTTCCGATCCTCCAGAGCCCCCGGGGAAGCCAGACCGTCGTCGCTCCCGAGTCGATCGCCCTCTGGATCGCGGGGCTCTGGTCGCCCTGGACATCGGGCTTCCCCCCGAACTGAAGCGGAGAAGCCCAGTTCCCGGGCGCTTCCCAGGGAATCGGGGGGAGTTCCTTCACAGGAAGATGGAGGGCCTTGCCCGGTCCCGGAAAGCAGCTCGCCACTTCCCGGCTCGCCAGTTCGTCGATCTTCGGGCCCGGATGGTCTTCGAGCGCCTGGGCATAGCCGGTTGTCGTCACGTTTCTCAGGTAGTACGTCCCCGACCCCGAGATGGCCGGGATCCCGGACGCCGTTCCCGTGCCGGTCAGGACCGAATCGAGAAGGACCGTGACGCCCCCCTTGATCAGCAAGGAAGGCACTTCATTCTGGCTCGTCACTTTGCGAAGTGAAAGGTGCTGGCCGTAGCTCCTGATCCCGGTCAGGTTCTGGTCGCGGAGGGTCAAGTCTTCCAGGACGAGACCGTTGATGGCGCTCGAGGCCGTGACGCCGACGTCGAATCCGACCACGGTCACAGAACGCGCGAGGAGCGGTCCGTTCTCGACCGCGGCGCCCAGATTGAGTCCCGAAAGCCCCTGTCCGTCGCCCGAGACGATCGTCGCGTGGTGGATGGCCCCTTGGTTATTGGCGACGAACGCGACTCCCGAGCACCCGGGATTGCCGGAACCGGTGTCCACCGTTAGATACGCGATCTCGTTTCCGAACCGCTGCGCCGGATCGCCCCCCGTCCAGATGACGGGCTTCGGCTTTCCAGGACTATCGAATCCGGTCACGTGGTCGTCGAGTTTGAGCACCGTCCCCTTCTCGCTCTGGCCCATCAGGGTCGTGAACTTCTCTCCCCGCCCCCAGCGGAGTGTGTCGGTGATGCGGTAGACGCCATTGGGGAGAAAGAGGATCGCACCTTGGTCGGCGTGTTCAGCCAACGCGCGATTGATGGCGGCGGTATCGTCCGAGACGCCGTCTCCCTTGGCGAGATACGGTTCCTGGCTCACGTCGATCATGGCGCCCGGAGGCCAGGCAATATTTTCGCTCCCCGGAAAGGGCTTCCCCAAAGGCCGCGGGGCATACTTCGTCGCCGCGTACCGGGACTTGAACGGCGGCCTCGGGCGGAGCACACGGTCGCCGGGCTTCGGGTCGGAGACATAGAGGCGTATTTCGGCGAGCCCAACCTGGTTGTCTCGGCCGTAGGTCGAGGTAGGCACGATCTTGAGGTACCGGGCCAAAACCGCCTTGGGGAGATTCAGTCGCTCCCCGGGCTCATCGTCCGTGCCCATGGCGCACCGGAGCGTATAGGATCCCACCGGCTGCCAGGCTTTGCCGTCGACGCTTGAGAGCAGATCGAAATTCCTGACCGAGCGGTTCTGCCAGCCGCCCGCCTCGTTATAGTTCCAGATGTGAAGCCCCGTCACGCTGGCGGACCGGCCGAGATCCAGGCTGAGCCATGCCCCGGCCGCCTTGGCGGCCCACATGGACCCGCTCTCGACCCAGCGGTTGCTGGTATGGGCAAAGACGCCGGGCTTCGACGGAAGCTCCCGCAGCCCCGAGCCGTCGATCGCCATTGATGGCGAGCTCGCCTCACTGCCGGATGCCGAAGCGGCGATGGGGGCGATGCTGCCCGCGGAAGCCGGCGGGTTGTCCGCCGGGGCGGCACCGGCCAGCCAGAGCACCAGGAAGCTCAAACAGGGACGCATGAGAACCTCCGAATGGGATACTCCCTTTGACCGATTCGGGAGAAATCGGGCCAACTTTGTCCTGCGCCGCCAAGAACCGAGGCATCTCGGGTGGCACCTCCCGCCGCCCGGCCCTCTCAGGAGGATTCCATCTCTCCAAGCGGAGCGGTTTATCATTCGGGGGGCAAGCACGTTTTTTTGGACTTCGGGCAGGAAACCGACCGCCTGGACGAGAAGCTGCTGCCTGAACTCGGGAGGCGATTCGGAGTTCCGGATCCCCATGTTTCGGGCGGTAGTTCCGGTCATTGGCCCCGGCCCGTCGTCGGCAGGCCAGGTCTCGGGAGGCCCGCCCCGCGAACAAAGGCTCTCTCCCATGGTCAGGGCCGGCGACGGGCTGCGGACGGCATCCACCGACCGAAGCCGTCTCGAATTCCGGCCGGGGTGAAGGAATTGACGTCCGGCCCGCCGGGTCAGCGGAGCGGCGACTTTGCGGACCAGCCGTCGACCGTTACCTCCCCGCCCACGCCGCACTCGAATGTCAGGGGAGCCAGGAGCCCCGCCTTCGCATCGGACCTCGGGTTGGCGTAGTGATCGGCGTCCGACACGTTCGCCAGCTGGTTGTTCGTAACGACGGATTCGTAGCTCTCCTTGCAGCGGAGCAGGGGTCGTGCCTGCCCTTGGCACTCGATGACGTTATCCTTGATCATGATCGTGCTGAAGTCGCACTTGGGATTGAAGCCGAACAACCCCTCCTTCCGGGGCGCGGCCGTCGTCCGGGCGATGATGTGGTTGTTCCGGATCTCCAGGTTGTTGAAGACCTCATTAATCCAAATGACCCCGCGCCCCGGGTTACTCACCAGGTTGTCATGGAAGCTCGCCGGCCCGGGTGCGGACGCATTCCCGAAGGATGAGATCAGGTTCCCCCCGTCATTACGAGCATCAAAATCGAACAGGTTGTGGTCGATCTCGACGCCGTTGCGCACGAATTCGATCGAATAGCTGTCCTTCATCCAGTTGTGGTGGATGTGGAAGGTCCGGTCGCTCTTGGGAACCGGTCCCCCGGCGTGCTTCGGGATGGAAATCGGCCCGGCCAGGACGTTGTGGTCGATTTCGACGTCCTCGTCGTTCTCGAAGGGGAACTCGATCGAGAACCCGACCTCGATGGTGTTGTGGTGGATCCGGCAGCGCTTCCCCTGACGGCCCTTGATGCCGTAGAACTCCTGCGCCTTCCCCGTCCTCGTGCGGACGAAGCGGTTGTTTGTGATCTCCGTGTCCGCCATCCAGATGGAAAAGATCGCCCCGCCGGTGATGCCGCCCTTCACGCCGGGCTCTCCGCGTTCCCAGCGTCCTCCCGCGTCGACGAACTCGCAGTCGTGGATCTTCGCGCTCTTCAGGAGGAACGTCCGGATGCCCGTCCACAGCGTCTCCTGGATTCGGAGATGGTGGAGGTGAGCATCCTGGTTGTCCCAGCCGTAGATGGCCCCGTGAAGCTGGGGGGCGCGCAGCGTCAGGTCCGAAATCGTAATCTTCGCCGCCTTGTCCTTCATCCGGATGAGATA